>NZ_VTYA01000030.1:0-14791 GCF_013114135.1 Vibrio sp. 03-59-1 | reverse complement strand
TCAAAACTGGCGTCAGGCTATGAGTCGGTTTATTATCGAGTTCGAGGAACGTCTCGATAAACACGTTAACTAAATGGCAGTTACACAGAATCTGTTACAGCCTCTTTGGCTCTTTTTTAATGTTCAATTTTCACATCTCTACGTTTACCGAATTAGCACCAATGAACTTTGTCTATGTGGCATTAACTCATGTTCAGCGATTCAACTTAGTCACCAGCCACAAACTAAAGAGTGATGTAAAACTCATCTGGCGACGTGTTATTGATAACCAGTTGGCCGCGATCTTCAATATGCTTAATTTGCTCTTTCTCTAATGGGTAAGGCATTACGACTTTCAGCTCTTCAATCCCTTCAAGTTTGGCAAGTTTCGCCAAAGTGACAATATTGGACTCATCGCTTTTACGTGAGGACATGGATTTCAGTGCCATTTCCCATAAACGATCTTCTGGCTTGGTTAGCTCTTTGATGTTGTCACGCCAAACAATTCCAAATATCGGAGCAAACGAGCTCATTGCCTCTAAAAACGTCCATTTTTTACTGCACGAAGCACCAAGAAACGATGTGTAGTCAAATAGTACGCTCGCATCTTCCTGTTTATCCATAATGTCCCCCGACATAAACGCAACACGATATGTTGTGGTTAATATCAACCAATTCCCCCTATATAGCAATAGGATATAAAAGAACGGTCTTTTATACCCTCTTAACCATTCAAAAGGAAATATGAAACGCAAGCTTCTAACATAATTCACACATTAATTTCAAATATGCGCTTAATTGATTAATATTATGCAGAATAAATAAATACAAATTCGCCATATGTTTACTCCCCATATAAGTTGCATCTATTTATTACCGAACATCGACGACTCGACTCGCTTTTTTATATTGAATTCGCCAGCCTTTCCATGTTGGTAGCTCCCACCTTTTTGGATCGCCCTTTCTAGACCCTCGCTGATATATCACGTGTATCAACTTCTTCGAGACATAATATTCAACCGTTAACTGAAGATCAGCCAAAGCGATACTTTGAGGGTATTGGTGAGCAAAATCATCAAACTCCCAGTAAGGAATGCCTTCAAATGTAAAGTCACTGTTATCGAAAATACATAGCTCTTCAACATCCTGAATCTCAAGTTCAGTGAGTTGGTCAATAAGCCACTGCTCAAAAGTAAGTTCATCATGGGTCGAGCGCTGTGCATCAAGTCCTAGCTCTACGTACAATTTCCATAGGTTGATCTCCATTCGCCGTTCGTCAGCGAGCCCGATGAGCCACTCATTTCGATTTACCGCATCAACAATTGGCTTTAGAAGCAGTTCTCCTTCTGGCATAACTTGCCGAGTCGTCAATAGGCGTCCTGCGTATCTCAATTCCATCTCCGTTAGAATTTGTTTTTTTCCTGAGCTTTGTTCGCCACTTTTTACCACCGTTGTTTCACCCTGAACCCAATCCCCCAATTCAAGCTCAATTAACAAGCTAAGCGGAACTGGTAACATAACGGTTGCTAAATTTAATGTTTGCTTAACGCCCCGCCCTAGAATGCTATGGGTATCCATCACAATAGCGGCCTCTGCTTTGTCAGAAAATCGACTATGCCTTCCTACTGCAACTTCCATCTCTCCATTTGCTAAAGCTTGGCGACGTTTTTCTCTTCGAACAAAAACCAACTCTGGATGTAATTGAGCAATGCTCGTTAGAAATAGATGACGGTCATATCGCGAAGCAACGTCAAGCTCTGGCAATTCAAACGCCTCTCTCATTTGCTTAGACAGTCCCTTTGCCTCTTTTAGCGCTTCTTGTTCAACCTGAATCGAATCAAAGGTTCTCCCTCTGACTAGGTTAATCAGTATTTCACCATCGCAATGATGAGGTTCCTGTTTCTCAATCGGTTGGTCATCATCCTGATGAGGTTTGATTTGATAAATCGCCGCAGGAACCGATAATGCGGCTGCCAGATCAACCATCACTTCTTTTAATGCTCTTGATGGCATTCTAGTGACGAGGTCTGCATACAAAACATCGATTGGAAGTGGCGACAAAATTGTCCCATGCGGCGTAATCTTACCCCCTGGGTCAATGGCTTGCATAAGTCGCAATTTTTCCGTCGCAGAGACCATAGATTTAGGTGGCAGATCGTCTAAGAATGACAACTGATCTAACGAATATCCACAACTCGCAGCCGCAAGCATAGGCTCAACTAACTCTTCTCGCTGTAATTCTGGTGGCGTCATACTTTCTAAGGCGGCATGCTCTCCATACAATCGAATACACAGACCATCCATTACCCGTCCGGCTCGACCTGCCCGCTGCTTAGAGCTCGCCTTTGAAATCGACTTTAAACTTAGAGTGGTGCGTCCATTTCTCTGAATAGCCCGCCGCTCAAGCCCAGAATCAATCACGGTTGAAATATTCGGGATGGTTAACGATGTTTCAGCCACGTTGGTTGCCAGCACCACTTTCTTTAGACGAACATCTGAGCTTTCAGAGTCACCACTATTTTCTGAATCATGAACCCGCAATGGTTGAGCGTTCAAGGCTAATTTACGCTCTTTATCTGAAACGGAGGCATGCAACTTCACAACAACACAGCCAGCAATACTTTGTAGCATCTGAGCACATTGTGTGATCTCTTTTCTTCCAGGTAAGAAGACCAAAATATCACCTGGACTGGTTATCAGCTGTTTTTTAACTTCATCGACAATTCGATTCTCAAGCATTCGAATATCGGGAAGTTGCTGGCTCTCACTCGTACGATAGATATAGTCCACATCAAACAGGCGACCTTGGGATTGGAGCCGAGTGGCATTTACATATTCGGCCAGTCGATGTCCCTCTAATGTCGCAGAGGTGACAATAAGCCGATGACGATTCGCTTCCTTTAATAATGCCACCAGAAGATCGGTGTCCCAGCGCCGCTCATGAAATTCATCGATCATGACAATATCAAAATCCGCTAGTTTGTTTTCAGAGAACCAGCGCAGTGCGACTCCTGGGGTAACAAAAACAATGTCACTATCTTCGCTAAATTGAACGTCTAGTTTGATGGCGTAACCAATAGATTGCCCTACCCGCTCTAGCCGCTGACTGGCTGTATATTCCGCGAGTGAAGTACAGGCGATTCGACGAGGTTCAATCACTAATACTCGGCCGTGTTTCGATGCCCATATTGGAAGTTTGGTTGACTTACCCGATCCCGTTTCTGCTTCTACAACAAGATTATATTTTGCGATAGTGGCTTCAAATTCAGAAAATAGCGCGTCTATTGGAAGTGGATGCATGTTATTAGTAAATAATATGGAGATTTGCGTTATTATACTCCAAAGACATAAGCGAGTGTTTGTTTTCCCAAACCTTAGCCTATGCTATTTACAACTGAATAACTTAACCGTTATCATTTTTAAGATCCCCCAAACCCTACATAGGCACAAAATGAACAACGATAAACGCCCGCTCTATATTTCATATGCTGGTTCAGCACTTCTTAGTACGCCATTACTAAACAAAGGAAGCGCATTTTCAGCATCTGAACGTAGCTCTTTTAACCTAAATGGTTTACTTCCAGAGACGACTGAAACAATCCAAGAACAAGTTGGCCGTGCTTACCAACAATACTGTAATTTTGAAAATGATATGGATAAGCACATTTATCTGCGTAATATCCAAGATACAAACGAGACTCTATTTTATCGTTTAGTCCAAAATCACGTTTCAGAGATGATGCCAATCATTTACACGCCAACGGTTGGTGCGGCATGTGAAAATTTCTCTAACATTTATCGTCGTGGTCGTGGCCTTTTCATCTCTTATCCTAACCGCGATAAAATTGATGATTTGCTAAATAATGCGGCTAACCACAACGTAAAAATCATTGTTGTCACAGATGGGGAACGAATTCTAGGTTTGGGCGACCAAGGAATCGGGGGAATGGGAATCCCAATCGGTAAATTAGCATTATATACGGCATGTGGTGGGATAAGCCCAGCATACACACTTCCAATCGTGCTGGACGTAGGTACCAATAATCCACAACGTCTTGCAGATCCTATGTATATGGGTTGGCGTCATCCTCGTATTACTGGTGCCGATTACGATGCGTTTGTAGAAGAGTTCATTCAAGCGGTTCAACGCCGTTGGCCTGATGCGTTAATTCAATTCGAAGATTTCGCTCAGAAGAACGCAATGCCACTACTTGAGCGATACAAAGATCGCATCTGCTGCTTCAATGATGACATTCAAGGTACTGCCGCCGTCACTGTTGGCTCTTTAATCTCAGCTTGTAAAGCGGCGGGTAGTAAGCTTTCCGATCAGCGTGTAACATTCTTAGGGGCAGGTTCCGCTGGTTGTGGTATTGCTGAAGCGATCATTGCACAGATGGTATCTGAAGGTATTGATGATGCACAAGCTCGCTCTCAAGTTTACATGGTGGATCGCTGGGGCCTACTGCAAGAAGGTATGCCTAATCTGCTTGATTTCCAACAGCGCTTGGTTCAAAACAGTGCAAACACCAAAGATTGGGAAAGCGAAGGCACAGATTACTCACTATTTGATGTGATGAAAAATGCTAAGCCAACGGTATTGATCGGCGTATCTGGTGCTCCTGGTCTGTTTAGCAAAGATGTTATCCAAGAGATGCACAAACATTGTGAGCGTCCGATTGTATTCCCTCTATCGAATCCGACGAGCCGAGTAGAAGCAACACCGAATGATATTTTGCGTTGGACTGATGGCCAAGCTCTCGTGGCGACTGGTAGCCCATTCGATCCTGTCATGCACAACGGACAACGCTTCCCTATCGCTCAGTGCAACAACAGTTATATTTTCCCTGGCATTGGTTTAGGCGTACTTGCTGTCAACGCATCACGCGTAACAGATGCCATGTTGATGGAATCGAGCCGAGCTCTCGCGACATGCTCTCCACTTGCAATCAATGGTACTGGAGCATTGCTTCCACCACTGGAAGAGATCCACCTCGTGTCGAAGAAAATTGCTTTTGCTGTTGCTAAGAAAGCCATTGAAGAAGGCGTTGCTCTAGAAATCACCGATGAAGCGTTACAACTGGCGATTGATCAGCAGTTTTGGCAGCCTGTTTACCGTCGTTACAAACGTACTGCATTCTAATTTTTACTGAATGACACTCTAATTTAAAAAGCCCTTATGATTGTGACATAAGGGCTTTTTTTATATTATCAACATTCTCATTTTACCGATTTGGAATTATTAGTTTTAGTGAAGCCATTGTTTCTTTCTTCATTACACTTCCTTCGCCGACATCGAGCATTGCTTCGATACATCTTGCTATGTATTTCTATATCGTTGATTCTTCTCGCTACTGTTGTGTTTTCTATCGACCGATGGGTCTCTTGGCAAGCTGAAGATAGAATTATTCAATCATCTGAACAGGTCGATTACTTTGAGGTTGCTGTGGTACTCGGTACAAGTAAGTATTTAGGTCGCACTCTAAACGAGTATTACGCTCACAGGATTGAAGCCGCAATCGAGCTCTACCAAGATGATAAAGTAGACCACTTTCTACTGAGTGGCGACAACGCACATCGCTCTTATAATGAACCTTGGACAATGAAACGAGATCTCCTCAAAGCGAACGTTTCAGGAGAGGACATTCACTTGGACTATGCAGGGTTTCGAACTTTAGATTCGATTGTCCGCGCAAAAGAAATTTTCGATACCGATGATTTTTTGATTATTACGCAAAAATTCCACTGTGAAAGAGCGCTATTCATAGCTCATTCTTATGACATCAACGCGCAGTGTCTAGCCGTTTCTGGCCCAACCCATCACTCCGGGTTCTCCATTCGTTTTCGTGAAATTTTTGCCCGAACTAAAGCTTTTTTAGATCTCTACATCATCAATACGCAGCCTAAATTCCTTGGTCCAAAAGAGCCAATCTTACCTAATCCAGCCTCTTCCGCATCAACAACAATATCAAATGGGTAATTTCTTACCCATTTTTAATTTTCTTCGTCACATTTTCATCTAGCACGTTCAAAACTCCTCAGCAGCTTTCTATCCAGTTAAGTAACATCAAGACAACAAAAGAGTACAAATTAAAACAATTAACTCAAGTCAGATACTTTACTAAGCATAACTTAGCTTCAAATAACAATAATTACCTGAAGTTAAGTAAAAGGAGCACTTATGACAGCACTCGCAGTAACCTTACGGAACTGGTTTTTTACTCGAAACAGCATGATTCTTGTCGGAAACACTCTACTATTTTTTACTTTACTGAATGTTTTACCTTTTGATGAGAACGTTGTGACTGGCTTAAGTATTCTTACTTTTGTAGCAGTGCTTTGGTTAACGGAAGCGGTGCATGTCAGTATCACAGCCCTACTGGTTCCAATGTTGGCAGTCTTACTAGGGGTGTTTAATACCCAAACCGCGCTCAATAATTTCTCTAACTCTATCATCTTCCTTTTTCTTGGTGGGTTCGCTCTTGCTGCTGCACTACACAAGCAGGAACTCGATAAAGCTATTGCTGACAAAGTTCTCATTATCGCCAAAGGTAAAATGTCCGTCGCGGTCTTTATGCTATTTGGTGTGAGTGCTGGTTTATCAATGTGGATCTCTAACACCGCAACGGCTGCAATGATGCTGCCTTTAGTTCTTGGGGTTATGAGCAAACTGGATAAAAACAAAAACCACAACACTTATGTATTCGTACTACTTGGGGTGGCCTATTGTGCTTCAATTGGTGGTATTGCCACACTGGTCGGTAGCCCACCCAATGCTATCGCAGCCGCAGAAGTTGGCCTTAACTTTACGGAGTGGATGGCACTAGGGTTACCTATTTCCCTAATTCTTCTTCCAATCACTATGTTTGTTCTGTACATCATGATCAAACCCGATCTTAACCATAAGTTCGAATTAGATCATAAACCTGTGGAGTGGACAAACGGCAAAAAAATCACATTAGCGATTTTCCTTTTAACCGTTAGCATGTGGATATTCAGCAAGCCGATTAATGCCATGCTAGGTGGCTTCTCTAAATTCGATACACTTGTTGCGATTGGCGCTATTGTTCTTCTTGGCGCATCAAAAGCAGTTGAATGGAAAGATGTCGAGAAGACCACGGATTGGGGTGTTCTTATCCTATTCGGTGGTGGTATTTGCTTAAGTAATATCCTTAAAGCAACAGGCACCAGTGTCTTCCTTGCGCACTCTCTAAGCGGCTTCCTTGAGCAAGCAGGAATGCTATTAACTATTTTGACTGTGGTTGGCTTTGTTGTCTTTCTCACTGAATTTGCCAGCAACACGGCAAGCGCAGCACTACTCGTTCCAGTATTTGCAACCATTGCTGAAGCTTTAGGTATTTCACCTGTGATCTTATCTGCTCTTATCGCTGTTGCGGCTTCTTGTGCCTTTATGCTGCCAGTCGCAACGCCACCGAATGCGATCGTTTTTGCCTCTGGTCATATCAAACAGCGTGAAATGATGCGAGTGGGTATGGTGCTAAATATCGTCTGTATTTTTGTACTTACCATCTTTGCGTGGATTTTCTGGTAAGCCGCTGCTCTTCAGAATGCGATTTCCCTGAGCACTACTCTGCAAGCTCCTATTAAGTTTGCAGGTTTCCCTTTTGGTGGCGTTCGCGTCACCTTTTTTCAATTTCCAGCTCTTCCACTGTTTAACCTCGATCTTTTTCACTCTCTTTTTTGCTACACTACTCGTCTAAAATAAGAATAATCTTAAGAGTAATGTCATGTCTTTATTAGCTAAAGGTACGCTGAGTAAAATGCGTGCATCATTGGATGGAAAAGTTCAATACCGCTTGCCAGTCGGTGAGGAGTTGGTTGACCTAAATCCATTCATCGGTAAGTCTCTAACCTTGGTCCATACTGGGAATATTTTTTGTAGTGCCTGTGGGAAGAAGACAAAAAAAAGCTACTCGCAAGGCCACTGTTTCGTCTGCATGAGAAAACTTGCCAGCTGCGATATGTGCATAATGAAGCCAGAAACTTGCCACTATGAAGCAGGCACTTGTCGTGAACCGCAATGGGGCGAAGAAAACTGCATGGTAGACCATTATGTCTACCTTTCTAATACTTCTAGCTTAAAGGTCGGGATCACTCGACACACACAAATACCTACCCGTTGGATTGATCAAGGTGCGACTCAAGGTTTGCCGATCTTTAAGGTGAAAACTCGCCATATTTCAGGATTGATAGAAATAGAATTGGCGAAACATATTTCGGATAAAACGAATTGGCGGACGCTTCTTAAGGGTGATGGCGAACCTATGCCACTGGAAGAGAAGATCGCTCATTTACTACCGTTAGTTGAGCCAACCATTGCTGAGATTAAAAAGAAATACGGGGATGATGCCGTACAACTTCTCAATGAAACGACCACTGCTATTGATTACCCGGTTGATGAGTATCCAGTCAAAATAACATCACACAATTTTGATAAAAACCCAGAGGTCACTGGTATTTTGAAAGGCATCAAAGGTCAATATTTAATTTTTGATACTGGCGTGATTAATGTTCGAAAATTCTCATCGTATGAAGTCGAAGTAAGCAACCCGCAATAGCGCATCTTCTTCATTAACGCTTCTTCATTCATAGCAAAAAATGCCAGACAGATTTCACTCTGACTGGCATTTTCTTTTAGCTATCAACTATGTTTTTTATTGCTCTAACTCACCTACTGCTAAGCAACACTATTGAGTTTTGGCTTAGAGCTGTTATTGGTTAGCGTTTCGCTGAAATCATGGCTAAAGTGGTCAACTTGAATCGCCTTGTATCTCAGTTTATCAGCCGCAATAATTTGCTTGACTTCCTCTTGGGTTAGCACATTCGCTTTAAGTGCTTGTTCCAGCCTATCATTCAATAGACCTTTCCTCGCAATTTTACCCTCTTTCGCTGCGCGGTATAATTTACGCTCTAATCCTTTGATGTCGTACATTGCGATGAAGGCTTCTTCCATCAGACCTACGCTATCATTCTCATCGTCACCGATATAACACAGGTGAGTTAAGCGATCACGATGCGCTCCAGGTGTCATCACACTTTCCGCTAATCTTACCGTAAGCGTGTCGCTTGGTTTTTCAAAATGGTTACCTACTGGGAAAATCAGTGTTTTCAAAATTCGACCAACCGCTTTACTTGGGAAATTGGTATAAGCTTCTTGCAATGATTTAGCAGCATTATGTAAACAGTGCTGAATGCCATAATGAACATAATCCAGATCCGCTTGTTGGCGTCCTTCATCTTCATATTTCTTAAGCACAGCAGATGCCATATATAGGTAGCTAAGACCATCACCTAAACGCGCTGAAATCATCTCTTTACGTTTAAGATCACCACCTAATGTCAGCATTGCAAAGTCAACACTTACTGCTAATGCTCGGCTCATACGAGTCATATCTTGGTAGTACACCTTGGTAGGCCCGCTCATGTCAGCTTTAATGAAACGTGAACCTGTTAGGGCTGCACCAAATGCACCCAATGTGTTCTTCGTTGCATGGCCAATATGTTTGAATAGCAATGAATCAAACTGTTTTGCACCTTCTTTTTCATCTGGATTCGCAGCCGCTTCCATCTCTTTCAGTACATATGGGTGGCAGCGAGTGGCACCTTGACCGAATATCATCAAGTTACGAGTAAGAATATTCGCGCCTTCAACAGTGATTGCCACTGGAATGCCAAGATATGGCGCAACCAAGTAGTTCATCGGGCCATCTTGAATCGCACGTCCTGAGTGAATGTCCATCGAGTCATTTAGGATAGTACGCGCAATTTCTGTCATGTGATATTTAGCGATTGCAGTCACAATTCCCGGCTTTTCTTTTAGATCTAGAGATGTGGTTGTTAACGTACGACTTGCTTCGAGTAGGTATGTAAGCCCACCAATTCGGCCGAGGCTTTCCGCTACGCCTTCAAATTTACCAATCGACATACCAAACTGCTTACGAACATAAGCATACGCCCCGGTTGTTCGAGCCGTTAGATGCCCCATAGCAGAACCTAGCGCAGGAAGTGAAATACCACGACCAGCAGATAGGCATTCCACTAACATTCTCCAACCTTTACCCGCATAATCAGATCCACCAATTAGCCAGTCCATTGGAATGAAGACATCTTCTCCACGAGTTGGACCATTCATGAATGCGAGCCCAAGTGGATCATGACGTTCACCAACCACGACACCTTCGTGATCGGCTGGAATAAGCGCACAAGTAATGCCTAGCTCATCTTTATCACCCAATAGGTGTTCTGGATCGTTCAGTTTAAAGGCTAAACCAACAACGGTTGCGACAGGTGCAAGGGTGATATATCTCTTGTTCCAACTTAATTTAATACCCAGTACTTCTTTGCCTTCATGGGTGCCGTAACACACTGTACCCTGATCTGGGATCCCACCGGCATCCGAGCCGGCTTCAGGACCAGTCAATGCAAAACAAGGGATTTCCGTGCCATCCGCTAGACGAGGTAGCCAGTAATCTTTCTGCTCTTGAGTCCCGTAATGTGATAATAGTTCGCCTGGTCCCAAAGAGTTTGGCACCATAACGGTAACCGCTGTACTGATACTGCGAGTCGCAATCTTGGTTACAATCGTAGAGTTAGCCAGTGAAGAGAAGTTTCTACCGCCGTACTCTTTCGCAATAATCAGCGAAAAGAAACGTTCTTTACGTAAGAATTCCCAGACTTCTGCTGGCAAATCACGATCTTCTTTCACTATCTTTTGATCGTCTAACATGGCGAGTAATGTTTCTAGCTCGTTATCAATAAATGACTGCTCTTCAGATGATAGTGTTGGTTTTGGATAATGGTGCAGCTTTTTGAAATCCGGTTTACCTGAAAACAATTCTCCATCCCACCAAACACTTCCTGCTTCCATCGCCTCTTTCTCTGTATTAGAAAGGGGTGGCAATACTTTTTTAAAAAATTTAAAAGCAGGGTCACTAACCCATTTTTGTCTTAGAGAGCTCATAGTTCAGATCCTTTTGTTCCATATATTGGTGGGTATTTTTATTAGTATCTTTGTTAGATATAGCTTTGTTATATCTATAGCTTTGTTATGCACAAGGCTTTGGTATTGCAATCAGTCGGCAGCAACGCCTGCTGATAAGTAGGGTATTATCTGGTCAATAACCGCAGTGGCATCAACCGCTTGTCCAAAATCGTTATAGGCAATTTCTGATAGTGCTTTACTCGACGCCATGGTGAACACGCAAGTTCCTAGAGTAAAATGCAAGCGCCAAAATAAGGTCGCAGGTGTTAAGCTAGGATTAGCAGTCATCACAGAGCGTGTAAAAAGTGAAAGCACTTCACTATAGCGAGTGGTAATAAACCATCTTAAATGCCCTTGGACATCGGTATAACCACGTCCAATTAATGACATAAATAGGCTCGTCCCGTTAGGTCTAACACCATCTAAAGCCAACAATGGGGCCCGTAATGACTCGAACACCTCTTCCATGCTATATGAATCTTTATCGTTCAAATCGTTAGTATTCAACTCGATCAGCGCCTTCTCTACAGATGGCATGAATGCTTCTAAATATCGGTTCAGTACCGCTCTTACTAAGGTTTTCTTATCCCCAAAGTGATAATTGACTGATGCTAGATTCACGTTTGCTTTGCTCGTTATGCTTCTAAGCGACGTGTCGTTAAAACCATGCTCAGCAAATAGCCCTTCTGCGACATCTAAAATTTTATCTTTAGTACTACTTTTCGAGGCCATTTTAATCACTCGTATTAAACAACTGTTTGAAATATACTCTTAGCACATTTATTTAACAAGCAATTAACATCACACTTTTTACTATTGGTCGGACCAGAGGAAGATAACGCCTTGAATAGATAAGAAATAAAAAGATTCAAAATAATGACAAATAAATTGAACTGATGGGTAAGTTGGCAGTCTGATTAATTGTAACCAAGAGATGCATTGAGAAGTTAAACAGGCCGTCTAACTACTTCTATCTTGTTGGCTACGAAACCACTGCTTTTTCTAAATAACTCCTATATTTGTATCGGCCCAACCCATCTTGGTTTGGGCTTTTTTTTACCTTGCGTTTGAGAGGTAAACCTAATGGCCTAATAGCCAAATGAATAGTTAGCAAAGCTCAAAAGCCTCTTACCTTTCATGATAAGAGGCTTTTGTTCAGGCAATTAGCTATGCCGCATCGTTTTTGATTATCTGGCTTAAAATATCTAGGCTCTCTAAGCTTGCTAAATCAGTCGTAATATTTTCGATAACAATGCTTTGTTCAAACCCTCCTCCCTCTGATGGTACGCTAAGCGTGACATCATCACTTCCAACGGTAACATCGATACTATTGAGTAACGTCATCACATCACCTGGGTCATTCGGATCATCAAGCAAGTCGTTTAAGTCGATCAAATCTTGTCCAACGGTAAAGTCTTTGACGACATCAGTACCGCTATCTAAGGTGCTATCCAACCAAGTAAAGATATTTTCACCATCATCACCGATTAATAAATCATTACCCAACTCAGCATTTAGAGGTTCATTATCTGCCGCTGTTACAACGTTATAACCATCGGTTTCCAAAACATTGATCGTCACCGTTTCTTGGGTGCTTTTATCCCCATTTGAGTCTATAGCTTGGTAATCGAAAGTCACATTCTCTGTAATCTCTTGCGCACCTTCTAAGTATCTCAGCTCCCAGTTCCCACCTGTTGAACTTAATGAAATGTCCACAATCGGGTTATCTGGTGATGAATAACTGAATTCATATAAGATTTGGCTATTACCCGTATCTCCCACATCTTTTTGGTACTCTTCAGTATGAATGTCACCATTTTCAAGCGTGTAAGTAGCCACAATTTTCACACTGCTATTAGAATTAAACTCTCCTCCCATTCCATCGAGCCCGAGAGTAACAACATCGAGTGGGTTATCACTTAAATCAATATGCAGAGCCTCCTGCATATTCATACCGCTACCTTCATTATCCCCAATACCATACCCAACATGAGGTTTGTCACCTGTATATTGTTTCAATGGCTTATCGTTGTTATCAGTGATGGAAATTCGAACTTCTTTACCATTGTCGAGAGTGACAAGTCGCTCTGTATCGCTAACTTTTTCGCCCCAATTGTAGAATCCATCGTCAGACATTGGGGTATCTTCGGTTGGATCTTCTCGAATACCTATGGTGAACAGCTCGCCCTCTCCTGGAACATAACTGATGCTATCCTGTTCGAATTGAGTTTCGCTTGAAACATCCGCAGAGGTTATTTCACGTGTTACGCCATTTGGATCGGTATAGAGCAAAGTGCCAGATTCAGGAAGTGAGTTAACTAAGATATGCAGTGGCACGGAGTTGTAATCGTCCTCAACATCAGAAATGAAATCATATGCCGCGTCGGTGACGCTTTCACCTTCGTCTAAATATTGCACCGCGTTGTTGTCGACCGTGTAGGTCCAGTCGCCATCGGCGTCAATCACTAAGCTGCCGAGCGCCGCCGCGTTGGTGGAGCCTGTCGGTGTGAACACTCCGTTCGGGTTGAACTCCGGATTGTCATTGGCGTCCACGTCAGTGATAGTCAAGCTGCCTTCGCTGACTAAGGTGTCGGCCAGCGTGACGTCCACGTCTTCGGTGACGCTGCCTTCATCGCTGTCCCCTTCACCCACGGTGATATCGGACGGATCTTCTGCGCCATTAATGGTAATGGTGACCACGTGCTCAGTCCCATCGGTGGCACTGACGGTGTAGATTTCGGTGACGGTTTCGCCCTCGTCCAGATATTGCACCGCGTTGTTGTCCACGGTGTAGGTCCAGTCACCATCGGCGTCAATCACTAAGCTGCCAAGCGCCGCCGCATTGGTGGAGCCTGTCGGTGTGAACACCCCGTTCGGGTTGAACTCCGGATTGTCATTGGCGTCCACATCACTGATGGTCAAACTGCCTTCGCTGACCAAGGTGTCGGCCAGCGTCACGTCCACGTCTTCGGTGACGCTGCCTTCATCGCTGTCGCCTTCGCCCACGGTGATGTCGGACGGATCTTCGGCGCCGTTTATGGTGATGGTGACCACATGCTCGGTCCCATCGGTGGCACTGACGGTGTAGATCTCGGTAACGGTTTCCCCTTCATCCAGATATTGCACCGCGTTGTTGTCCACGGTGTAGGTCCAGTCGCCATCGGCGTCAATCACTAAACTGCCGAGCGCCGCCGCATTGGTGGAGCCTGTCGGTGTGAACACCCCGTTCGGGTTGAACTCCGGATTGTCATTGGCGTCCACATCGCTGATGGTCAAACTGCCTTCGCTGACCAAGGTGTCGGCCAGCGTCACGTCCACATCTTCGGTCACGCTGCCTTCATCGCTGTCGCCTTCGCCCACGGAAATGTCAGACGGATCTTCCGCGCCATTAATGGTGATGGTGACCACATGCTCGGTCCCATCGGTGGCACTGACGGTGTAAATTTCGGTGACGCTTTCACCTTCGTCCAGATATTGCACTGCGTTGTTGTCCACGGTGTAGGTCCAGTCACCATCGGCGTCAATCACTAAGCTGCCAAGCGCCGCCGCATTGGTCGAGCCTATCGGTGTAAAGACCCCATTAGGGTTGAATTCCGGGGTGTCATTGGCGTCCACATCAGTGATGGTCAAGCTGCCTTCGCTGACCAAGGTGTCGGCCAGTGTCACGTCCACGTCTTCGGTGACGCTGCCTTCATCGCTGTCGCCTTCACCCACAGTGATGTCAGACGGATCTTCCGCGCCGTTAATGGTGATGGTGACCACATGCTCGGTCCCATCGGTGGCACTGACGGTGTAAATTTCGGTGACGCTTTC
>NZ_VTYA01000029.1:0-34078 GCF_013114135.1 Vibrio sp. 03-59-1 | reverse complement strand
AAAAGGCGAACCCATTTATTCACACTAGTACGACTGACTTGCAGGTCTTTCGCTATTTGAGTGCGGGATTTTCCTCGCTTAAAGTGCTCAAGAGCCAGTAATCGCATTTTCATTTGAATGGTTTTTTGTTGGCTCACAAGTTTTTTGAAATCAGTATTATCAAGGCTATCCATAGCAATATCCCGTAAGATGGCGACGCCCTAATTAGATCATATTTTTTCTCCAATTGGTATGAACCCGCTAAAGTTCACCACTTGTGACAACTGTAACTTTTAAAATTTCACCATAATTCGAGTGAATATATTGGAGGGAATATCTATTTAATCAGTTTCTTTCCTCCCCAAAAAGTATCGCTATTTCTATTTATTCAAGTATGGGTTGTCTTGATTCTTTGCATATGTAGGAGTAACATTTCAATGAGCTGAGATTCTAATCTAGCTCAGGTGATGGATTTCCACCTTTAACCGCTCAATTAATGAGATAATGATTCCTACTATAACGTATACCCCAATTAGATGACTCTGATTGACACGGGAAAGATCCGTCTATAGTAGGTCGATTGTTATTTCACTCTCCCTCTAAGATTGACTATCCTTTTGATTCACTATTATTAAAAGATAAATAATATGTCACACCCACTTAGTCGAAATCCTCAAAATTTATATCAAGTATTACGCTGGTCACTCCTCGTTCTTCCTGTTGCTTTGCTTGTCGGTTCATTCAATGCCTTTTTTTTATGGTTGTTAAGTGAGGCGACGCTCGCACGAATTGATAACCCCTGGTTGATTTATTTACTGCCTATTTCAGGCTTAGCTATCGTTTATAGCTACCGAAACTGGGGAAAGAACTCCGCTGGAGGTAATAACCTTATCATGGATGAGATTCATCAAGCTGGTGAAGGCGTACCGGTTAGAATGGGACCACTTGTCCTATTTACTACTGTTATTACGCATCTCTTTGGTGGCTCTGCAGGCCGTGAAGGGACGGCTGTTCAAATCGGTGGAGCAACGACTGATTGGTTATCTAAAGTATTTAAGCTGTCTGAACAAGATAGAAAAATGATGCTTACAGCGGGTGTCGCTGCTGGTTTTGCATCAATTTTTGGAACTCCGTTTACAGGAGCGATTTTTGCTCTAGAAGTTCTATTTATTGGGCGAATTAAATTCAATGCGATAATACCAGCGTTACTAGCGGCAATATTAGCGAATGTTGTGGCATCCGCTTGGGGAGCTCACCATACTCATTACTTGATTAGCTTTGATCAAGTGAGCACACTCTTTGGTCATAATATCGATATTGATATCGTGCTTATGGGCAAAGTTATCATTGCATCTGTTGGGTTTGGATTGGCAGGATACTTATTTGGAGAGTTGACTCACGGGTTGAAAGATTTGTTCAATGCGGTGTTAAAGAACCCTTACCTTATCGTTGTTGTCGGTGGGGTCATTGTCATTATTCTAGCGCAGTTGTTGGGGAACTATGACTATATTGGTATTGGTGTCTATCCTAGTCGCGAAGGTGGTGTCAGTATTACCTCTGCTTTCTCAGCAGGAGGGGCTGAGTGGTATAGCTGGATAGTTAAATTATTACTTACAGCAATCACACTCGCTGCGGGTTATAAAGGTGGGGAAGTTACTCCGCTGTTCTTTGTTGGAGCTACATTAGGTAACTTTCTTGCGTGGGTCATGGGAGCGCCTGTGGACCTGTTCGCTGCTTTGGGCTTCTTAGCTGTTTTTGCGGCTGCGACGAATACTCCTTTAGCCTGCACAATTATGGGTGTTGAGCTGTTTGGTGGTGAGTATCTGCCTTATTTTGCCCTTGCATGCTATACAGCATATTATTTTAGTGGCCATACTGGTATCTATTCATCACAGCGTGTCGCCGTTTCAAAGACATTAAAACACGGTAGAGATCATGATGGGTCGAATAAAATTGGTTCATATCGTGAGCATAAATCGTCTCACTTAAAACGTCTGAGTAAGACGTTAGCGAATCGAAAAAAATAGTTTCACGTGGAACACATCACATTTTCTAGTGACACTAGCTGTTGTGGTGTGTTCTTCATTTCAATTAGCCCATGGATTCCCTATACTCCGACTGCTCAATATTTAATTAAAGATATTGAATGGAACTTGTCGGAGTGCTTAGTACTTACACATAAAGTACGAGCTGAGACCGCAATGCGGGATCCGTGGAACCTGATTAGGTTAATACCTACGAAGGGAACAAGAGAAAACCTAACCTTAGGTTGAGAGTTGTATTGCATCCTTCTTATATTTCTAAATATATTGATAATCTGCAATATGAGCCTTGAAACTATGGCCTCTTGCTACACAATCCGACAAGCAATTATCCCAGTTATTACGAGGAATTTGCTATGTCGTCAAGTCGAAAAACATCGCGTCTTAATGTGAAATCAAACATTGCTTCACTATCTGTTCAGCCATATCCCAACTCAAAAAAAACATACATCAACGGATCGCGTCCAGACATCCGTGTACCTATGCGAGAAATATCTCTTGCGGACAGCCTCATTGGAGGTTCGAAGGAGTCTCCGCTGTATGCATCGAACGAGCCTATACAAGTTTATGACACGTCAGGTTCATACACTGACTCAAGCCATAATGTGAATGTCTATTCTGGTCTACCTAAGATAAGAGATGCGTGGCTAGAAGAGCGTGCTGATACTGAGCTCTTAGAAGGTGTTAGTTCAGTCTACTCGAAAGGGCGACTAGAAGATGAAACACTGAATGATCTGAGATATGGGAACTTGCCAAGTATACGCCGTGCCGCAGCAAACCAGTGTGTGACACAATTGCATTACGCACGTAAAGGCATTATCACCCCAGAGATGGAATTCATTGCGATTCGAGAAAACATGGGCCGACAGAAATTCTCTGATGGCCAGTTAAATCACCAACATGCAGGGCACAGCTTTGGTGCTAACTTACCCAAAGAAATTACACCTGAATTTGTGCGTAAAGAGGTTGCTGAAGGTCGAGCGATTATTCCTTCAAATATCAACCACCCAGAATCCGAGCCAATGATCATTGGTCGAAACTTTCTTGTTAAGGTAAACGCCAATATAGGTAACTCATCAGTGAGTTCATCGATAGAAGAAGAGGTTGAAAAACTGATTTGGGCAACTCGATGGGGAGCTGATACTGTCATGGATCTCTCCACTGGTCGAAACATTCATGAGACACGTGAATGGGTACTAAGAAACAGCCCTGTACCTATTGGCACCGTGCCAATGTACCAAGCGCTAGAAAAAGTGAATGGCATTGCTGAAAACCTTAATTGGGAGGTGATGCGCGATACATTAATTGAGCAAGCTGAACAGGGCGTTGATTACTTCACCATCCACGCTGGCTTGCTTCTTCGTTATGTGCCTATGACCGCTAAACGTGTTACAGGCATTGTTTCGCGCGGTGGTTCAATCATCGCTAAGTGGTGTTTAGCGCATCATCAGGAGAGTTTCCTCTATACTCATTTTCGTGAAATTTGCGAGATTTGCGCCAAGTACGATGTCGCTCTTTCTCTCGGAGATGGTTTACGACCGGGTTCTATTGCCGATGCAAATGATGAAGCACAGTTCTCAGAATTAAAAACATTAGGTGAGTTAACTAAAGTTGCATGGGAATACGATGTACAAGTGATTATTGAAGGCCCCGGGCACATTCCAATGCACATGATTAAAGAGAATATGGATGTGCAATTGGAGCACTGTCATGAAGCGCCATTCTATACATTGGGGCCACTGACTACCGACATTGCACCAGGCTATGATCACATCACCTCAGGAATTGGTGCTGCAATGATTGGTTGGTATGGCTGTGCAATGCTCTGTTATGTCACCCCGAAGGAGCATCTTGGTCTACCAAATAAAGAAGATGTCAAAACAGGGATGATTACTTACAAGCTTGCCGCTCATGCTGCCGATCTTGCTAAGGGGCATCCTGGGGCTCAAATTCGTGATAACGCGTTATCGAAAGCTCGATTCGAATTTCGCTGGGAAGATCAGTTTAACCTATCACTCGATCCTGAAACCGCACGAGCATTTCATGATGAAACCTTACCCCAAGAGTCGGGAAAAGTAGCGCATTTCTGTTCAATGTGCGGCCCTAAATTTTGCTCGATGAAGATATCTCAAGAAGTCCGAGAATATGCGAAAGACACCAAGCAGGTAGCGGCAGATCAAGCAATTGACATCAAGATGCTAAATGATCCTTTAGAAGGCATGCGTCAAAAATCACACGAGTTTCTATCTTCAGGTTCTGAGTTGTATCACCCTATATCTTCTGCTCAACCTAAACCAAGTAAGAACGTGATTGTGGAGGAGGAGTGAGCATGAAATTGCAAATTCCTGCTCAGCACGTTGAGTTAAAAGGGAAGGTGCAGCGATGTTTGCTGATAGCTGAACAGCATGGGTTTAGCATTGGGGATATCGAGTTGGGTGTTAGCCAAACTCGTGCCTTCCGACTTTTATCCGATGATATGAATGTTGAATTTGCTCTAACCAGTGCCTTGAAGTCTGTAGAAAGAGTAACTCATATACTCAAATTTGTGTTGGATTACGACTCGCAACCATCGTTGTTTGACGCAACGAATCTTCTCGTCGAAAAGCCATCTGTCATCTTTATTGGTAGTTTTCACGAAAATCAGGCTGTTGATATTTGGCGATGTGGCGACGAAATTCGCAGTCAAACCGCTTCTGATAAACAAAAAGACTTACGTGATGAAGGTAAAGGAACTCATTCTACTTTGGAAAGTCACCTTGCTTGGTTGATTACATCGTTATGTTTAGGCTTTCCAATTGAAGACGCGCTTGTTCTGGCGAGAGCGAGTATCTCCGTAAAAGCAGATTCAGATATTTATGATGTTTCACGTGAAACATGGCCAGTCGATTTTAGTACCTTTCCTGTACCTGCTCTGATGCCGAGTAAGCTCAATGCTGAACCGAAACCATCACAAGCTGATACATTGCACCAGTCTCAACCTATCTCACCTGTAGCCTTTAAGGCATTGAGGAAAGATAGCTTAGGTTTGTACCCGGTCGTGAGCAATGCCGAATGGATTGAAAAGTTACTATTACTTGGTATTAAAACCATTCAACTCAGAGTTAAAGACCCATCAACGGCCGATTTAGAAGAGCAGATCGTTCAAGCTATTCGACTCGGAGAAAAATATCAGGCTCAGGTATTCATCAATGACTATTGGGAGCTGGCGATCAAGCATGGCGCTTTTGGTGTGCACTTAGGACAAGAGGACATCGAAACTGCCGACTTACAGAAGATTGCCACAAGCGGAATGTGTTTAGGCGTTTCCACGCACGGGTATCATGAATTGCTCCGAATTAGCCAACTGTCACCAAGTTACATTGCGCTAGGGCATATTTTCCCAACCACGACGAAACAAATGCCATCTAAACCTCAAGGCCTTACGAGGTTGAAACTGTATCAAGGTTTGATTAATCAGATGAATGACAACTCTCAGAAGTCCGGTATACCGACAGTAGCGATTGGTGGTATTGATTTATCGACCGCAAACATGGTCTGGTCGTGTGGGGTTTCAAGCCTAGCGGTGGTTCGAGCGATAACCCTATCAACGAATCCAAGGGAAACCATTGCAGACTTCAACAATATTATGAATGCGAACCATGAGCGTACAGAGGAGGTTTTATGCTAAGTCCTTCTCTTACTGACCAACAATTTTTACGCTATCAGCGACAGATATCACTGTCTGAGATACAAGAAATAGGGCAATCAAAATTAAATAAAGCGTCAGTACTTATTGTGGGATGTGGTGGCTTGGGTTCTGCTTCAGCCCTTTATCTCTCAGCTTCTGGGGTAGGACAACTCGTCATCGCAGATAGTGATGCGGTCGAGAGTTCTAATTTACAACGGCAAGTCATTTATCAAGAGAAGGATATTGGCAGTCAGAAAGTCATCGCGATGAAGCGCCAACTATCGGCATTGAACTCTGATACTAATGTTCGGAGTGTGGATGCTCTTCTTAATGGTCAGCAATTGGATATAGAAGTGATGATGGCGGATATCGTCGTCGATTGCAGTGATAATATAGAAACTAGACAGGCAATAAACCTGGCTTGTTATCAGCATAAAACGCCACTGGTATCAGGTTCTGCGATTGGTTGGAAAGGGCAGTTAACAACATTTAGCTATCAAAAAGGTACCCCTTGCTATCACTGCTTGTTTCCATATCAGAACCTCCCTCAAGCCAGTCGCTGCAATGAACTGGGGATTATGGGGCCAGTGGTTGGCGTCATAGGCAACCTTCAAGCACTGCAAGTCATCAAGTTGCTTACTCAGCCTTGCCGAATCAATTCCGGAGAAATACACCTGTTTGATGGACAGGAGCTGAGCTGGGAAACATTAACGTTCAGCCAAGACTCCGATTGCTCTGTTTGCCAAGTGACAACTCAGTCAGTTCAACAACATCATATAAAGGAATAATAAGTTGATGATCAATCTAACACTCAATAATAGGCCAATCACTATTGAGTCATGCCAGACACTTGCTTGGCTGCTTAATGATCTAGGTTTGAAGACGGAAGGCTGCGCGGTTGCTGTGAATGAGAGCATTATTGCAAAGTCACAATGGCAGCATTTCACATTTAATGACGGTGATTCAATCTCGCTGTTTCAAGCTATTGCTGGAGGTTAATAATGCTTACGATTGCAGGAAAAAAATTTCGTTCTCGTCTTTTTACCGGAACTGGAAAATTCGCAAGTAATGAATTGATGACGCAAGCGATACTCCAATCTGAATCTGAGTTGGCAACTATGGCGCTTAAAAGAGTCGATATTAATGACCAGTCAGACAATATTCTCCAGCCATTAGCGAAGTCTGGAATTAACCTTCTCCCCAACACTTCGGGGGCAAAAACCGCGCGAGATGCCGTTTATGCTGCTCATCTTGCAAGAGAGGCTCTGGGTACAAACTGGTTAAAGTTGGAGATACACCCAGATCCGAAATATCTAATGCCAGATCCTATTGAAACATTGAAGGCCGCAGAGCAACTCGTTGATGATGGGTTTATTGTATTGCCTTACTGTCATGCCGATCCTGTATTGTGTAAGCGGCTTGAAGAGGTAGGTTGTGCAGCTGTCATGCCGTTAGGATCGCCAATAGGGTCGAATAAAGGGATCGCATCGAAGGATTTTCTGGAGATTATTATCGATCAAGCAAACGTACCTGTCGTGGTAGACGCTGGCATAGGCGCTCCATCTCATGCCGCGCTGGCGATGGAAATGGGTGCGGATGCAGTTCTTGTGAATACCGCCATTGCTTCCTCTCCAAATCCTATCCAGATGGCAATCGCATTTAAGCTGGCAGTAGAGTCAGGTCGTTTGGCTTATGAATCAGGTCTGGCAGGAGTTGTGAAGCAAGCTGTTGGGTCAAGTCCATTAACCTCGTTTCTAGATTCAGTTTAGGGGCGATGATGAGCTTTGTAGATGAATTTAAAAAACTGAAGTGGGATGACGTCAGACTGTCTATTTATGCTAAGACCGCTGCGGATGTTGAGCTGGCCTTGAGTAAACCGAAATGTACATTAGAGGACTTTAAAGCCTTAATCTCTCCTGCTGCGGAACCTTACTTAGAGCAGATGGCACAACGGTCACAGGCTATGACTCGGCAGAGATTTGGTAATACTGTCTCCTTCTATATACCTCTTTACCTGTCAAACTTATGTGCGAATGCATGTACTTATTGTGGGTTCTCCATGGAGAATCGAATAAAGCGTAAAACACTCGATAGCAAAGAGATAGCTGAAGAAGTTGAAGCGATTAAGCAGATGAATTTCGATAGTGTCCTGTTAGTGACGGGAGAGCATGAATCGAAAGTTGGGATGAGTTATTTTCGTAAAACATTTCCTGAGATTAAAGAGCGATTTAGCTATGTGGCAATGGAAGTTCAACCGCTAGAGTTACAACAATATGTTGAGCTCAAATCTCTGGGCTTAGATGCGGTCATGGTATACCAAGAAACATATCACCCTAGCACCTACTCACAACACCATCTTCGAGGAAACAAAACTGACTTTCAGTTTAGGCTTGAAACGCCAGATCGGCTTGCAAAGGCTGGCATAGATAAAGTGGGTATTGGTGCATTGATTGGTTTGGAAGAGTGGAGAACTGACTGTTTCTTTACTGCTGCTCATTTAGAGTATCTGGAGAGAAAATACTGGAAGACTCGTTACTCGATTTCATTTCCTCGATTAAGGCCATGTGAAGGCGCATTGCAACCAAAGTCTGTGATGACAGATAAACAGCTTGTTCAATTAATATGTGCGTATCGAATACTGAACCCTGAAGTGGAGCTTTCTCTATCGACTCGGGAATCCGCAGTGTTTAGAGATAATGTTATCCCTCTGGGTATTACCAGTATTTCAGCCGCGTCAAAAACACAGCCAGGAGGTTATGCGAACCCGGCAGTGGAGTTGGAGCAATTTTCTATCAGTGATGAACGCAGTGCCGAAGAGGTTGCAAAATCAGTGCGGTCTATTGGGCTTGAACCGGTTTGGAAGGATTGGGATAAAGCTTATTCAGGCTAATGAAACGTTCACTTCACTAATCTTCATTCTCCAAAAGGTTTCACGTGAAACATAAGAGCCCCAAACGATTACTCATTTGGGGCTCTTTAGATATTGGTATGAGTGGTTAACCGTTGTTATGGCTTAATGGTGCCGTCGCTTGTTTTAGCCACTCTTTCACATCACCTTCAACCAGAGGGCTCACTTCATCCCATACTGTTTGATGGTACTGGTTAAGCCATGCCAGTTCAGGACGAGTCAACATATCGACATTAATGTTTCGTTTGTCGATTGGACAGCGAGTTAAAGACTCAAATGCAAGAACAGAGAAGTCACCTTGTGTTTCAACTTCCTGCACTAACTCTAGGTTTTCAATTCGAATCCCAAACTCTTCAGCTCGGTAGTAGCCAGGTTCGTTAGAAAGTACCATGCCTTTCATTAACGCGACTGGAATCATTTTTTTAGAAATACTTTGTGGGCCTTCGTGCACACTTAAGAAGTGTCCAACACCGTGACCGGTACCGTGATCATAATCGAATCCATTCGCCCATAAGTGTTGACGAGCTAATACATCAAGGTGACAACCAAATGTCCCTTTAGGGAAGCGAGCTCGAGCGATACCAATATGGCCCTTTAGTACTAAAGTAAACTGTTGAATCATTTCAGCAGTAGGTTGGCCAATCGCAATAGTACGTGTGATATCCGTTGTACCATCTAAGTACTGGCCACCTGAATCAACCAAGTACAAGGTATTCATTTCTAGTTGACCTGGTTCAGGTTGATTCTCATGATTGTAATGACACATTGCCGCGTTGCCGCCAGCTGCTGAAATCGTATCGAAACTTAAATCCATTAATGTTGGGTCTTGTTGGCGGAAGCTTTGAACTTTATCTGCTAGTTCAGCTTCGTCATGCAGTTTGCCTGCTGCTACTTCAGCGTCAATCCAAGATAGGAATTTTGCCATCGCCGCACCATCACGAATGTGACAAGCTTTCATTCCCGCAATCTCAACATCATTTTTTTGTGCTTTCGGTAGCAGGCATGGGTCGGCAGCTTCAATGATAATGGCATCGGCATTTTGCAGAGCAAGGGTAAACCAAGCATTACTGGTCGCAGGATCCACGCAGACATGTTTGCCTTTTAAACCATCAAGGCAATGCTTAAGGTTATCTGGGTGGTGGACACGAACATCAGAACCAACATGTTCGATGAACTCACTGACAACGCGTGCAGGGTCTAAAAAGAAATCTACACTCGCGTCGCGGTGAATAATGGCATGTGAGAGCAAGACTGGTAGTCGAGAAACATCAAGACCACGAATATTCAAAAGCCAGCAGATCGAATCAAGCTCGGTTAGAACGGCAGCATCCGCTTGGTTGCTTTTAATAACGGCAGCAATCTCTTTGCGTTTAGATTCACAAGATTGGCCCACTTTATCGGTTGGCATTAAACGCATCTCAGATACAACAGGTTGCGGTCTGTCTTTCCATGCTAACTCTATCGGATTCTCATCAATGGCCGATAGAGAGTAATTCGAACCTAATTGAGATTGTGCTGATTTCATCCAAGCAGCGGTATGCATTCGAGGATCAAATGCAATGCGGCTTCCATGAGGAAGGCTGTCCGTAATCCAGTTTAGAGCTGGTTCATCAATCAAGTGACGATATTCAAATAATTCAGCGGGTACTTGCTTACGAACTTGAACGGTGTAACGACCATCGACAAAAATAGCGGATTTTTCTTTGGTGATAACCGCCGCGCCAGCAGATCCTGTAAAGCCTGTTAGCCAATGAAGTCGTTCATTATGAGCGGGTACGTATTCACCTAAATACTCATCTTCGTGAGGAACGATAATTGCGTCGAAGTCATTGGCAATCAGCCATCCACGAATGGCACCCACTCGTTCAGAAATCATGTTTTGCATTTCTCTTTATCCTTATTGGTAGGAGTCCCTTACTCTCGCTCCTGTCATGCAAGCGCATTTGGACTATTAGGACAATAAGCTATCGCTTTTACTCTCTGGCTGCAATTGCTCAGCATGATATTTATCTAAGATGTAAGGTTTTATCTTTGATTATATTTCGTAGCCAGTTTAATGCAGGGTCATTCTCTCTGTCTCTATGCCAAAATAGAGTGTATGCCATAGGAGGGAATTCCATCGGTAGAGGCAGAACCACTAGATCCATCTGTTTGGCTATCCAATCGTTGAAATGACTCGGTGCGGTGAAAATAAAGTCAGTATAAGTACATAAGCTCGCGGCACTATTAAAGTCGGGAACCGTGATGGCAATATCGCGCTCTTTGCCAATATCGGCTAAGCGATAGTCAAGAAGCCAACGATCGTTACCATCGCATCGAACTTGTACATGACGAAGGGATAGGTAGCTCGCCATGTTCCAGGGTTGCTGAAGTATTGGATGATCTCGACGAACAATGCATTTTTGTTCATCACGATAGATCTCCTGCTCACAAATATTGCTTGGAGGCAGCATGGTGAGCTTGGCATCATTGATATCGATATCCTTACCCGTGATACCAAAATCCAATTCACCAATTTGCAGCTTACTGAAAGTATCTTCTGCCCATGAATGGGTGCTGATGTTGATGTTCGGTGCTTGCTTGAAAATGGCGGGCAAGAAATGGGGAAGTATCAGCGGATAGACACTTTCCACTGCCGCAATATGAAATCGATATTCACTGGTTGCGGGCTCGAAACTTTCCGGTTGAGTGATGAGCTCCAGTTGGTTTATCAATATGTCGAGCTTAGGCTTCAAGAATAATGATTTTGGTGTTGGCCTTAATCCGTGCGCATGTCGAATGAAAAGAGGGTCATCAAATTGCTCTCTTAGCTTTGCCAGTGATTTACTGACCGCGGATTGGCTTAAACATAAACGGTGGGCCGATCTCGTTACACTGAGCTCCTCAATAAGGACATTGAGACAAACCAACAAGTTGAGATCAATTCGCGCCAACTTTCCTAGATCCATAATCAAATTTCCATTTTGGAATAATACGCATGAGTATATGCCATTATGATTCATATCTGTAATTCTCTATGATGGCGGCTCATTCGACATGATTGGAGAGAGTCGTGCAAAATCTTACCCCACAAAGAAACAGTAAAATGCAAATGGCATTACTGACAATGTTAGTGCTTTTTAGTCCGTTAGCGATTGATATCTATTTACCAGCACTACCTCTGATCTCAGAAACGTTTCACGTGGAACACGCTCTTTCACAAGACACAATCACATATTTCTTATTTGCGATGGGTATTGGTCAGCTGTTTGCTGGGCCTTTGGCAGATAAAATAGGACGTCGAACTGTTGCATTAGGGGGAATTAGTATTTACGCGATGAGTGCTTGCTTGGCGTGGGCCGCTCAAAGCATAGAGTGGATGCTAGTCGCTCGGCTGCTACAAGGCTTCGGTGCGTGCGCGACATCGGTAGCAGCATTTGCAACAGTTCGCGACATTTTCGGACCGAAGAAAAGTGGAAAAATGATCAGCTACCTAAATGGCGCGATCTGCTTTATTCCCGCTTTGGCTCCAATTCTTGGCAGTTGGTTAACTCAGCAATTTGGTTGGCGCTCCAACTTCAGCTTCATGGCGGGCTTTGCTGTTCTTGCTGGTTTGGCTATTTTGTTGAAGATGAAAGAGACGAACCCTGCAACAGAAAAGCAGGCGGTATTTAAGCTTTCTCGTTATTGGGCTGTATTGAAAACACCAACATTTATCTTCCACGCTTCTCTGTGCATGTTAGCGATGTCAGTGATCCTTGCTTACGTTACCTCCGCTCCTGTTGTGCTCATGGAGAAACTTGGACTAAGCATGAATGAGTTTACGTATTGGTTTGGTATTAATGCGGCAATTAATATTGCAGCGGCTTTCTCTGCTCCAAAATTTATGGACAAATTTGGTACCCATAAAACGTTATTGGTTGGAATATCAACGTTAACTATTGCTGGTCTCGTGATGTTCTTGCTTGCGGAACAAGCGACAGCCTTCTCATTTATGTTTCCAATTTTCATGTCTTCTGTTGGTTTTGCTTGGATTTTAGGCGCATCAGCAGGCAAAGCTCTCGAACCGTTTGGGGATAAAGCGGGAACGGCGGCGGCACTGCTAGGTCTGTTTCAAATGAGTGGTTCTGGTTTTATTGTTGGCTCAATGCAAAGGTTATCACTAGAACCGCAAATGATGATTGCCCTGCAAATGTGGCTCATTGCACCTGCATTGTTGATTCTATTTTCTAAAGCGGGTCGTGATTGGCATTATGCTGAAGCTTAGTGATGACAAGCGGCAATTATCCTTATATTGGTTGTTTTCCTAATACCTAAACAAGTGTATATTTGTCGTTCAAATAATCGTGTCTCACACAGCGGAAACTAGAAACTAATGTCGTTAACAACCTATGAAATGGCTCGTGTCCTAGAGCAAATGGAAGAGTCGCCTGAAAAGGTTATGTTCGGTAAGTTACTCAGTGAATTAGGCAATCAAAGCGAAGAGCGTATTCGTAGCGCAGCTAAGCAAGTGCCACTTCATACACTGCGCGATATCATTTATCAATTTCAGCAAGTGGCTGAATCTCGCAAAGGTGAGCAGGTTGGTTTGTTAGCGAAAGAGCTAGCAGAACAAGGTATTTCTGCTGACGAATTGAAAGATTTTATTGAGCAATCAAAGCGAAAATAACGCTTATCTGAATAAAATAAAAAAGCGCGATCATTATGGTCGCGCTTTTTTTAGGTCTGTGTCATGGGTTAGCGAGTCAGCTTCATCTTTAGATACTTGTCAGCAGAAAGCGGACCTGGGCCCCATACCACTACAATTAAAATCATCAATCCCCATAATTGGTGATCAAAGAAACCTTGCTCCCATAGAACAGGGTAAGACACCACGGCGATAATGTTGAATACAAATAGAATGGCCGCCATTGGTCGAGTGAGTAATCCCAATGCTAAAAATATGGGGAGGATCAATTCTGCAGCGGTTCCCATATAAGCCGCAATTTCCCAAGGTAACAGTGGAACTTGATATTCCAACTCGAAGAGATACAGCGTGCTATCCCAAGTCGCGATTTTTGTGAGTCCTGAATTGAAGAATACCCACGCGACCCAGAGTCGGCAAAAGAGCAGCAATAATGGGACGAAACCACATTGAGCCTTTGCGACTAAATCATCGTATATTTCTATCCATCTTGATATTGAATTGAGCATAATGGTTATCCTTATTATTGTGTGGCTGTTCTACTCGCTTGCTAACAAATCAAATCCCGTGATGGAGGATAGGGCAACTAAGTTATTTAGCTGCGAGAGAGAGTCGGGAGAGATTTGTCCCAAAGGTAGCCCCGCTTTTAAATCTAAAACAAGCTGGTAGCTCATCTCTGAAAGTGGTGAGAGTTGAATTTCACCTTGAGCGTTGCACCACATCATTCCAGATTGTGGGGTGTGTATTTCTAGTCCATCAAAATCATTTTTTTGGATAGCATCATGAAGAGAAAAAAGCGCATAGCAGGAATTAAAACTGATCAGTGACGGCTCAAGCTGCAATTGAATATTGGGCTGTTGCTGTTCTGAAATACTCGCGAGTTGCTCAAGCGTATGAGTAGGATGTGAACATGAGATCGCAAAGCGTTGCTGAGCAATATCGATGCTCCATTCGAAACGAGCCACTTCAGGCAAATAGGGCGCGGCCTCTATTACCGTAGAAAACTGAGTGATTGTGGAATCAAAACCTTGACCATAGGCAGTGACATCTCCTTCTAATAATGGATTAGTTAGGACATGCTGACGCGCGAGCTGCTGAAAACATTCCTCACCGACAAGAGCAAATACCATCGGATAGGTAGCTTCAAGTACTTCACTTAAGCTAATAATGAAATTATTACGATAGATCTGAATGCGTTGTTGTGAGGTAAAGTGATCGCTATTGATATCACAATCATCACCTGAAGATTGGTGATTCAGAGCATTGGCAAAATTATGTTGAAGTTCAGCTAATGAAAGATTCATGACACCTTCCTTGCTTCCTGCTGTTGGAATAGTATCTGGCTCGCTTTCGCTGCCTCTCCTAATAAAATCTGCGGTTCAGGAATATCTAAATCCCACTCAATTAAGGTATGACGCTCTCCGTGCTGGGCTGTCCATGAATTAAAGAGGGCCCACACTTCATCACTGACTGGCTTACTGTGAGTATCTATCCATATTTCACCTTGCTCTAATTGTTTGATGGTAAAGCCTGCAAGATGAATTTCATCAACAGCATGTGCAGGTATTCCTTCTAGGTAAGTGTCACAACTAAAGCCATGATTGAAAGCGGAGACATGGATGTTGTTGAAATCGAGAAGCAGTCGGCAATCGGTTCTTTTTTGCACTTCACTCAGAAAATCCCACTCACTAATGGTTGAGTGGTTGAACTTCAAATAGCTGGAAGGATTTTCGATAAGCAGTGGACGCTTAATTGAATCTTGCACTTCAAGTACATTACGGCAAAAAACCTGTAACGCCTCTTCGGTGTATGGCAACGGAAGGAGATCATTAAAATAGTGGCCGCCATTTTCGCTCCAACTCAAATGATCTGAAACTAAAATTGGATCCACTTCTGAAATAAGCGCATTAAGTTGAGCAAGGTGTGTCGAACTTACCCTTGATACAGAACCGAGAGAAAGGCCAATGCCATGACAACTTATTTGATGGTTTTGCAAAATGGAACGTAGGCTCTGTCGAGCGATTGAGTTTGGTTGAAAGTAATTTTCACTGTGTATTTCTAGCCAAGTCAGTTGCTCATGGTGCTGTTCAAAGTAGTTAAGGTGAGGCATTCGCAAACCAACCCCAACTTTTGGATGAAAAAGAGGTGAATTCACAGTGTTGGCTCTCCTAATTCTATCGTGAACTTAACGTGTTAAATTTAAAGGAGTATTACGTTGAGCGGTAATACTCCTTTAATGGCTAGTGAAAGCGTGTTTATGAAGATTGAGTGCTTCCGCCAGCAAGTTTTCCGCATAGTCCTTTAGGAACCACAACAAATGCATCTTTTTGATGATCTTCTTTCGCTGTGCCTGCACACGAGCTCGTTTTGGTTGCACAGTCATTTTTACCTGCTTTTGTCACGCCATAGCACTTCTCTTTTTCTGCCGCGACAGCGTGAGTAGCAGTAAGCATTGTTCCACCAAGAGCCAGTAAACCAGTAACAGCAGCAGTAACAGCAAGATTAGATTTTTTCATAGTAATTCCCTCAAGACTTTATTTTAGTTTCCAATATGACAAGTTAATTGTTTGTTAATAATTTAACTTGCTTATCAAATAGGATAGGAAAGAGCGCAGAAAACTTTCATGAAATGGATGAAAAAATTTCAAATTTTTATAGGTATTAATCTAATTCTTTGATTTTTAATCAAAAAGTGTAATGCGCTTTGGTGAATGTTTTCTGAAAATTAAAATGAATTCGGGTTATAATCTGCTCTTATGTATAAATAACCAGTAGCTGACTCTCATGATTGATGCATCTTTATTACTCGATGGCCTAAATGACAAACAGCGAGAAGCCGTAGCGGCTCCGCTAAGCAATTTACTTATCCTTGCCGGTGCGGGCAGTGGTAAAACCCGAGTGTTGGTGCATCGTATTGCTTGGTTACAGTCGATAGAGCAAGCTTCTCCGTTCTCTATTATGTCGGTAACCTTTACCAATAAAGCTGCCGCTGAAATGCGGGGTCGTATTGAAGAGTTAATGATGGGCAGCGCTTCTGGTATGTGGAATGGTACGTTCCACGGGATCTGCCACCGTATTTTAAGAGCACACTATTTAGATGCTAAATTGCCTGAAGGTTTTCAGATTTTAGATTCTGAAGATCAAGTTAGATTGCTAAAGCGTTTGATTAAAGCGCAGAACCTTGATGAAAAGCAGTGGCCTGCGAAGCAAGCATCCTGGTGGATCAACGGTAAAAAAGATGAAGGGCTGCGTCCTAAACATATTGATAGCTATGGTGATCCGGTTGCGAAGACGTGGCTAAAAATTTATACCGCTTATCAAGATGCTTGTGATCGTGCAGGCTTGGTTGATTTCGCTGAAATTCTATTACGTGCACATGAACTGCTGCGCGATAAACAACATATCCGCGAGCATTATCAAGCTCGATTCAAACATATTCTGGTGGATGAGTTCCAAGATACCAACAACATTCAGTACGCGTGGCTACGCATGATGGCAGGACCTGATTGTCGCGTGATGATTGTTGGTGATGATGATCAGTCCATTTACGGCTGGCGTGGGGCAAAAATTGAGAACATTCAGAAGTTCTTAGATGAGTTTTCTGGGGCATCAACTATTCGATTGGAGCAGAACTACCGTTCAACCAAAACCATTCTTCAAGCTGCGAATGAGTTAATCTCGAACAATACCGAGCGAATGGGTAAAGAGCTGTGGACGGATGGTAATGATGGTGAGCCAATTTCTGTCTACTCCGCTTATAACGAATTGGATGAAGCGCGTTTCACGGTCAGTAAAATTAAAGAGTGGCAAGATAAAGGCGGGATGCTGGAAGATTGCGCGATGCTCTACCGAAATAATGCTCAGTCACGAGTATTGGAAGAGGCTTTAATTCAAGGTGGACTCGCGTATCGAATTTATGGCGGTATGCGATTCTTCGAACGATTGGAAATCAAGGATGCCTTGAGCTATCTACGTTTGATCGGTAACCGTAACGATGATGCCGCGTTTGAACGTGTGGTGAATACTCCAACTCGTGGATTAGGTGACAAGACGCTAGAAACCATTCGTTTTGCTGCTCGTGAGCGTGGGGCAACCATGTGGGAAGCCAGTACCGCATTAATTGAAGAGAAAGTATTACCAGGACGTGCGGCGACGGCATTGAGTCGATTTATCGAACTGATTGTGGCACTGGAAGACGACACCTTAGAACTGCCTTTACATGAACAAACCGACCATGTAATCAAATACTCCGGTTTATTTGCAATGTATGAGCAAGAGAAGGGAGAGAAGTCTAAGGCTCGAATTGAGAACTTGGAAGAGTTAGTCACGGCGACTCGTCAGTTCGAAAAGCCAGAAGAGGCGGATGAGATGTCGATGCTTACGGCATTTTTGACCCATGCGGCTCTAGAGTCAGGCGAAGGGCAGGCAGATGAATTTGATGATGCAGTGCAGCTAATGACCCTACACAGTGCTAAGGGACTAGAGTTTCCGATGGTATTTATGGTTGGGGTGGAAGAAGGTATGTTCCCAAGCCAGATGTCGGCAGAAGAAGCGGGGCGTTTAGAAGAAGAGCGGCGCCTATGCTATGTCGGTATGACACGTGCGATGGAGAAGTTATACATTACTTATGCTGAAACACGCCGTTTATACGGGCAAGACAAATTCCATAAACCGTCTCGATTCATTCGAGAGTTACCTGAAACCTGTTTAGATGAAGTGCGCATGAAGGCACAAGTGAGCCGACCAACAAGTTCGGGTCGATTCAGTCAGTCTGCAGTGAAAGAGAATTTTAATGAGACTGGATTTAGCTTGGGTTCACGTGTGAAGCACCCTAAATTTGGTGAAGGGACCATTATTAACTTTGAAGGAAGCGGTCCTCAAAGCCGAGTCCAAGTTGCTTTCAATGGGGAAGGTATTAAGTGGTTAGTTACTGCATACGCTCGTTTAGAGCTGTTATAGCGAGACTTACTACTGTTCGCTTGATTTTCTTGCTGCGGTAATTTGATTCTAGATTGGCAGAAATTTTCGATAAGTAGTTATTCTACAATCAAAATTTCTAACGCCGTTATCGAGTATTTTAACAAGCTAGGATGACCAGTTATTTACTACGATTGGTATTAGGTTCAGATAAAGAAAAACCCCGAGAGCTTGCGCTCTTCGGGGTCGTAGTCTTACTTGCAGCAATCCAGCTACTAAAGTGCTCCATGCATCAAATCCATGATAGTGTGCTGTAATCCGTCAGCGTATTCCTTTCGTCGCCATCCTAGCGGTGTCCATGATCTTATCCTGATCTGCCAACAATCCTCGTTAGCTCGCTTCACTTGATCCTTGAGCGGTGTCCTTTACATCGTCCTGATGTTCAATCCTTTCCTCGTCCAGAGGTGTCCATTGTCTTTCCCTAGTAGCAACCATCCTAGTTACTATTGCGTCCATTCAATGTCCAATTTGCTTTCCATGCCGACTATTCATCCTGAATAATCGAATCTTCATCCTGAAGATAACCTAATCCGTGGTTGTTTCCTGTTCCGTGTCAGACTCCTTCCGACAGGGTTAATATTACGTTTTTTCTCAATCGAGACAAGATAACGAAAACGTTTTCTTTATCGATATCTTGTTTAAATAATAGACATACCTTTACTTATCAGTACTTTAAATTAATTGTGCTTACAAGCTCTTAGAGACAAAGCGAGTTTTACTCACGCTCTTGTAAGAGATCTCGCACAAAGACGATGCACTATGACTGAGTAAGGCTGCTGAGTGAATAAATAGCTTGGTAGAGAATTCCGCCACCAACGATTGAAAAGACCAGTCCACATAGCCCATCGATGTAGGTTGTTGCTTTGATTAGGCGCTGTTGAAGTCTATTGGTTGATAGTACCCAGGCTAAAAAAGAGAACCAAGCGAGTGATAATCCCCATAAGATCACTAGAGCGATCCCTTTTCCGGTTAAAGACATGCCCGCAGGAATTAAGCTCGACATGAGACTAACAAAAAACACCAGTGCCTTCGGATTCAAAATATTGGTCGTCAGTCCACGCGAGAAAGCTTGTCTTTTATTACTCAATATTAAGTTTGGCTTGGTTTCTGGTTGCGATTGACCTGGATCTTGATCGTGTCGATTCTGCCAGGTGCCTTTTAAAGCGTTCACTCCAAGGTAAAGCAAGTAGCTCCCCCCCGCCGTTTGTAATAGAGAAAAGAGAACGGGCTGCTGGTGGACTAAATAACTGACTCCTGTGAGGCTGAGAATCGAGTGAAGTAAAATGCCGCAAGAGAGACCAAGCGCAATATACAGACCCGTTTGTCGACCATGACGACTGGCATTTTGTACAACTAAGGCGAAATCTGGGCCGGGGCTCATGAGCGCGATAAAGTGGACGGTAGCGAGTGTTGCTAAGATGGAAAGTTCGTTCATAACGTAATTTAGACTTGTCGTGAGTGCTTTTAAGTCACGCCATCATGTCAAAATAATAGAGGAGGAGCTTGTAAATTCTAGACAGTAACTTAAATCGCCATATGAAATCCCCCCACATTGCCTAACCATGCTTCTACTCATACGAGTTCAACGCACTTCCGATGGCGGTATCCCGTAGGTCTGTTTAAAGGCTTTAGTGAAATGAGCTTGGTCATAAAACCCGACTTGCTGAGCGACATCTGTCCCACATACCCCAGATTTAATCAGTTTCATCGACTGTTCCATTCGTAATCGACTTAGCCAAGCATAAGGGGCAATCCCCATTTTACATTTAAAGTGGCGTTGAAACTGGCTAGGGCTCAGTTGGCATAGTTGAGATAGGCTCTCTAACCGAATCGGCTGGTCTAGATTTTCCATCAGGTAATCTTTCAGTGTTAACAAGGTTTGGTTGCCTAAACCTATGATTGGAGATGGTTTTATTTGAGCATAACGATCTAACATGATCGAAAATTGGTCATATGGTAAACAATCTTTAGCAAGCTGACTGAGGTTGTCTTGGATAAGTAGCTCGTGAAGGTTGCTTAATTGTGAAAAAAGCACAGGATCCGAGATGATCAGCTCAGAAAAGCTTACTATTTGTCCGTTTTGGGTAAGATCTTGTTGATCGCTAAACCAGTGTGGGGCGATCGAAAACACGCGAACTTGGTAGCCTGAATCTAATAAAGAGTGGCCGTCATGCAATTCATCAGGTGGCATGATTACCATTTGTCCATGACCAACACTGTGGTGGTTGCCTTTATAGATAAACTTCTGCTGGCCGTGAGTGATTAGCCCTATGTGGAAATCGAGATGATAGTGACGTTGGAAAGCAAATTTGTGGTAATTCGCCTGAATAAGTCCAATATCTTGATCGGCAGTCGAATAGTGAGAAATGTTATCCATAGGGAATAAAAAAGCTTGACCAAATTGATGAATATTTGGTCAAGCTTAGCGGTGTCATTGCTGATTGTCTTGTAAAAAACGAACACTCATCAAATGTGATTATGATTTTTTCTTTTTTCTACTACTTTTAATGCCATCAAAACTAAATACAAACAATGCTGCCCATATGAAAGCAAAAGTGATCGCTTTATCGCTGCTGAACGCTTCGTTGTAGACCAATACCGCGAGTAAAAACATTAAACTCGGTCCAATATATTGGAAAAAACCAAGTGTTGAGAGTTTCAATCGCGTCGCGGCCCCAGTAAAACACAACAAAGGTAAAGTCGTGATGGCACCTGCTGAAATGAGCAATAGGTTTAGTGTCATCGGGTTACTTGCTAAATCTGATGTTGCGGTGTCTGCAATAAACAGTAAGTAGAAGGCTGCGATAGGTAATAAAACCAGAGTCTCAATAAATAAGCCGGTTTGAGCATCTAAACTCACTTTTTTGCGTAACAATCCATATAAACCAAAACTCATTGCAAGAGAGATGGCGATGATCGGCACTGAACCGAAAGCGATGAGCTGAATTAATACTCCCACCGCCGCGAGAGCCACAGCAAACCATTGGAGTTTTCTTAATCGCTCTCCTAGAAAGACCATTCCTAGTATCACGTTAAATAACGGATTAATGTAATAACCAAGGCTGGCGTCTAACATTTTGTTGGCATTGACTGCCGATATAAAAATTAGCCAGTTGGCTCCAACCAATATTGAGGTTGAAACGAGGTACATCATTTTTGGCTTCGAGCGCAATGTGTCACGGACCGTTCGCCATCCGCGATTAAAATGGATCAAAAAGGCAAGTAAAAAGAATGACCAGATAATTCGGTGACTGAGGATCTCTAAAGGAGAGACTTCCGCAATGGATTTGAAATAGATAGGGGCAATCCCCCAGATGGTGTAAGCGCCGATGGCGAGAAATATGCCTTGGCGAGCTCTTTGGTCTTCTTCTTGTGTCATTGAGTGCTTCTCTGGTACGAATGTACCTAGTTATAAGATTTATAAACGGAGTTGGTCAGTATAGAAGCGATAATCGTATACGCCTAACAATTTGCGGTTTTATTCACCATCATTCCCCACTACAATGTGGCGCTCACTGATTTGACGTGAATGCAATCTCAACCCCTATAGGATTTTCGATGACCGCAACCTTAACTGCTGAACAGACCCAACCCCAGCCAAGTAGCGCAAAAGATATCTTACAAGATGTTTTTGGTTACCAGAGCTTTCGTGATGGGCAGCAAGAGGTGATTGACTTGGCTATCTCTGGTCAAGATAGCTTAGTGATTATGCCGACAGGTGGTGGTAAATCTCTGTGTTATCAGATCCCAGCGTTGGTGAGAGAAGGTATTACGCTGGTGATTTCACCTTTGATCTCATTAATGAAAGACCAAGTGGATCAGCTTAAAGCCGATGGTGTCGCGGCTGAGTGTATTAACTCAACCATGTCGCGCGACGATCTGATTAGCGTTTACAACCGCATGAATTCGGGGCAGATTAAGTTAGTGTATGCTTCGCCTGAGCGAGTTTTGATGCGCGACTTTATTGATCGTTTGCATAATTTACCGTTGTCGATGATTGCAGTGGATGAAGCGCACTGTATTTCACAATGGGGGCACGATTTCAGACCTGAGTACGCACTGCTAGGTCAATTGAAACAGCAATTTTCTCATGTCCCATTTATGGCGTTAACTGCAACCGCTGATGATGCAACACGTGTCGACATTATCCATCGTTTACAACTTAATGAGCCGCATACTTATCTTGGCAGCTTTGACCGACCAAATATCCGCTATAACTTAGTCGAAAAACATAAGCCTGTTTCACAGGTGATTCGTTACCTTGATACTCAGAAAGGCAACTGCGGCATTATCTACTGCGGTAGCCGTAAAAAAGTCGAAATGCTGACTGAAAAGTTATGTAACAACCATATTCGGGCGGCGGGTTATCACGCTGGTATGGACATGGATGAGCGCGCGTATGTTCAAGAAGCTTTCCAGCGCGATGATATTCAAATTGTTGTGGCGACCGTTGCTTTTGGCATGGGAATAAATAAACCCAATGTTCGATTTGTGGTGCATTTTGATATCCCACGCAATATTGAATCTTACTATCAAGAGACAGGTCGAGCAGGGCGTGATGGCCTACCTGCTGAAGCGATGATGTTGTTCGATCCTGCTGATATTAACTGGCTCCGTCGGATGTTGGATGAAAAAGACGATGGGCCGCAGAAACAGGTCGAGAGCCATAAGCTTAATGCGATGAGTGCATTTGCCGAAGCGCAAACGTGCCGACGCCAAGTGTTGTTAAACTATTTTGGTGAATATCGAGATAAGCCGTGTGGTAACTGTGATATTTGTCTCGACCCACCGAAGCACTTTGATGCAACGGAAGAAGCGCAAAAGGCACTTTCTTGCGTGTACCGAGTGAATCAAGGTTTTGGTATGGGTTATGTGGTGGAAGTGATGCGTGGGATGCAGAATATTCGTATCCGCGAAAATGGCCACGACAAACTAACGACTTATGGCATTGGTCGTGATCATAGCCATGATTACTGGATCAGTATTGTGCGTCAACTTATCCATAAAGGACTGTTGTTTCAAAACATCACCCGAAACTCGACTCTGCAACTGACGGAAGAAGCAAGACCACTATTACGTGGTGAGATGGCGTTAGAACTTGCGGTTCCGCGTCTAGACACCGCCGTACGATCTGCCAAGGCCGATAAACTGTCTAATCGTCAATACGATAAAAAACTGTTTGCGAAGTTACGTAAGTTACGTAAAACCATCGCAGACAAAGTGGGTCTTCCTCCATATGTGGTCTTTAGTGATGCAACATTGATTGAGATGGCCGAAATGCTGCCGACCTCTTACGGTGAAATGCTGGCTGTTAATGGTGTTGGACAACGTAAACTGGAAAAATATGCCGATCCTTTCTTAGATTTAATTCAGGAGCACATTACCACTCATGGCTGATTTTGGACTGCGAGAATACCTTGCCGAAGATGGGCGTCTGCTTATCACCACACCAAGTTTCGACTTCGATACTTTTCCTTTGCTGGGGGACAAACTTGTGGGTTTACTCTCTGCTACTGTGATAGAAAAACAGTGGGATGCCGATATGCATTCATGGTTAATTGATTTTGAAGGCTGTCAGTTGTTTCTGCGCTCTGAGCATTACAGTGAATCTGTATGGTTTGAAACCTTATCGGTTCTAGAAAGCCGTGAAGAACTTGATTATTTAGCGGGACTATTTGCTCAAGGTTTTTAACTTAGAGAGTCGTTAGAGAAGGAAATACCACACTTAAACGTTTGCTATTTCATCATCTATTGTCGTGCTAATTGATTAATGTATAATCGCTCGCCGCTGAACATTAGAGTTTGGCGACTTTAAATAATTGGAAGAATTGTTCTTCAATTTGGGTTCCCTCAACCCCAAACCAAACTAAAAAGGTACAATATGAGTAACTTTACCCCTGCGCAACAGCGCAAAGCCCTAGCATTTTTAGTTTTGTTCCATTTAGTGATCATTGCATCAAGTAACTATTTGGTTCAGCTACCATTTACCATTTTTGGTCTGCATACCACATGGGGCGCATTCACTTTTCCGTTCATCTTTTTAGCTACCGATCTCACGGTTCGTGTGTTTGGCGCTAAACTTGCGCGTAATATTATCTTTTTGGTGATGATCCCTGCGTTAGCGGTGTCTTACTTTTTATCTGTCGTCTTCTTCGAAGGGCAGTTTCAAGGTTTTGCACAGCTAGGTGAGTTTAATTTGTTTGTGGCGCGTATTGCCATTGCAAGTTTCATGGCTTATCTGCTTGGTCAGATCCTGGATGTTCACGTATTTAATCGCCTGCGCCAAATGAAGCAGTGGTGGATAGCACCAACGTGCTCAACACTGTTTGGTAACGCATTAGATACCGTGGCTTTTTTCGCGATTGCATTCTATCAAAGTCCAGATCCATTTATGGCTGAGCATTGGACGGAAATTGCGATGGTAGACTACGGCTTCAAACTCGTGATTAGTTTAGGCTTGTTTGTACCTATGTACGGCATGCTATTGAACTACCTGACGAAGAAATTAACGGCTGTAAACCCGGAGTTTAAAGTCACGGGTGTGAATGCTTAACGTTGATTTCGTTGATTTCTTAGGTGTCTGAGAGTTAAAAGTTGTCTGAGAATCAAAAGTCGTGTGAGTGTCAAAAATAAAAAGAGCCCATCGTGATGATTGGGCTCTTTTTTTGTCGATAATTTGGCTAGTGGCTATTTAGTAATAATAGTCAGTGGCCAACCGATATCCGTTTGACGGTTCGACTCTAATTCTAGTTCAGCGGCAGTTAATGGATTGCTGTTTAGCCATTTCTGGTCAATCGTCAATGTTAGCTTATCGCCTTTTGCAGACAGTTGAACTTGAGGTTGGAGATCGATACTACGACGATGGCTAAGTAATACCGCCAGGCGAAGCAATCGAAGTACTCGCTTACCGCTGCCACTTGATAGAGCATGTTGCTCTGGAAGTGACGTTAATTGTTCGCGGTAGCGTCGAGCCACTTCTGCAATAAAGTGTTTCTGTGCTCGGGTATAACCGGGTAGATCTAAATGTTGCAAAAGGTAAGCGCTGTGCTGGCCACCTTTTTTGAAATCGATGGTTAAACCAATTTCATGTAAATTCGCAACAGTATGCAGTAGCGTTGCCGCTTGAGGTTCCTCAATCCAGCTTTCTCCGCCACATTGAGCGAGTAGAGTGCTGGCAAGAGTTGAAACTTGTTGTCCATACTGTGTATCGAGTTGGTAGCGGGCTTGTACACTACAAATGGTTCTGGCACGAATGTCAGTTTGACGCAGTTCATCAACCATTTCGTAAACCAAACCTTCACGTAATGCGCCACCTGCGAGTGTCATTGAATCGAGTTCAAGCAGTTCAAATATAGCGATAAGAATAGAAAGGCCACTTGGGAAAACTAATGCTCGTTCTAAAGTTAGCCCCTCTATCTCTAATTCTTCTAAGTGATCGGCAAGCATCGCCTGTTTCTGCAATCGCTTAAGTTTGGAGTGAGTAATTACTTCGTCCATACCTTGTGCTAGCATTATCTCTTGAAGTGCTTGCACGGTTCCGCTAGCACCAACACATACATCCCAACCCAAATCTGTATACTGTTCGAGGATTGGAGCCAGTGTTGCTTTCGCTGCTTCAATAGCATTGTTGAAATTCATCTGGGTGAGCTGTCGATCTTTAAAGTGGCGTTCAAGCCAAGTAACACAGCCCATCTTTAAGCTCGTTAATGCGTTAGCTTCAAATCCTTCGCCAATAATCAGCTCAGTACTCGCGCCACCAATATCAACGACTAATCGACGGCCTAAACCGCCTGAAGTATGCGCGACACCTTTATAGATAGTTGCCGCTTCTTCTTCACCTGCAATCACTTCAATGTCGTGACCTAGGATTTGGTTTGCCTTTGCTAAAAACAGATCGACATTTGTGGCGGTACGCAGCGTTGCGGTACCTACGATGCGAATGTTTTCAGTCGGAATATCTTGTAATCGTTCTGCAAAAAGACTCAAACAATCCCAGCCGCGCTGCATGGCTTCTTGGCTCAGAGCATTACTATCATCTAAACCGGCGGCTAAACGAACCTTTCTCTTAATCTTGGCCATGGTTTGGACGCTGCCGTCTATATGACGTACAACGAGCATATGAAAGCTATTCGATCCTAGATCGATAGCGGCATAAAGCGGAGATGAAATTGTTTGGCTCATAGACGAATTAAGCTTCCTTTCTAGGGCGGTTCGAATGAGGGCGACGTTGAGAATTACGGTTCCCAGAACGTTGACCACCATTATTAGTACGACGCTGTTGAGGGTTACGAGTGCGCATACGAATTGGCGCAGGTAAATCTTCAATCAACGCTGATGCATCGTAATCCGACATTGGGATTGCGTGCTCAATGTATTCTTCGATTGCTGGAAGGTTAATGGCGTAATCTTCACAAGCAAAACTGATTGAATGACCACTTTCGCCAGCGCGGCCAGTACGGCCAATACGGTGAACGTAATCTTCACAATCATCAGGTAAATCAAAGTTAAATACATGAGTTACTTGAGGGATATGCAAACCACGAGCGGCAACATCTGTTGCAACGAGAATATCAACTTGACCTTTTGTGAACTCTTCAAGAATCTTCTCGCGTTTCTTCTGTGGTACATCACCTGTTAATAGGCCTACACGGTGTCCATCGGCTGCAAGGTGTCCCCAAACTGAATCACACTTATATTTAGTGTTAGCGAAAATAATCGCACGATCCGGCCACTCTTCTTCGATTAACGTTTGCAGTAAAGCCATCTTGTGTTCATTTGAAGGGTAAAACAACTCTTCTTGAATGCGATGACCTGTTTTTTGATCCGGTTCAACAACCACATGTTCAGGGTTATGCATGTGTTCAAAGGCAAGTTCTTGTACTCGGTAAGACAAGGTTGCAGAGAAAAGCATGTTCAAACGGTCTTTAGGTTCAGGCATACGACGGAACAAAAAGCGAATGTCTTTAATGAAACCAAGATCGAACATGCGATCCGCTTCATCAAGAACAACAGCTTGAATACAGTTTAGATCAAATGCTTTTTGCTTGTAGAAATCGATAATACGTCCAGTCGTACCAATTAATACATCCACACCGTCGTCAATTTTAGCAAGCTGCTTGTCGTAGCTTTCGCCACCGTAAGCAAGTGCTGCTTTAATGCCAGTCGTCGCAATGATCGACTCTGCATCGTTATAAATCTGGATCGCTAACTCACGAGTTGGCGCCATGATTATTGCACGAGGCTGGTTTGGCTTACGTCCTTCAGGCGCAGCTGTTTTTAGTAAATGGTTAAAAGTAGCAGTAAGAAACGCAAGGGTTTTACCAGTGCCCGTTTGGGCCTGGCCTGCAATGTCTTGGCCGGTGAGCAGTACCGGCAACGCCAAGGCTTGGATAGGGGTACAAAATTCGAACCCTTTTTTGTCCAATCCTTCAATGACTTGGGGGTGTAAATCCAAATCGGCGAACTTTTGCTCTGTGATATGTGTCTTTTTCATTGCTATAGAATATCAGCTTAAGCTTGCAATACGAAAGTAAATACATTCCAATAGGGCATCTATTTACTGGTTATCATCCAACCAGTTCAGAAATAAACATTGGAGTGGAAGATGAGTGATAAGATTTTGCAGCTAACTGATGACGGTTTTGAGAACGATGTGATCAAAGCTGCAGGCCCTGTACTTGTAGATTTTTGGGCGGAATGGTGTGGTCCTTGTAAGATGATTGCGCCTATTCTTGATGAGATTTCTCAAGAGTACGAAGGTAAGCTCACTATCGGTAAATTGAATATCGACCAGAATGCAGGTACTCCACCTAAATTCGGTATCCGTGGTATTCCAACGTTGCTTTTATTTAAAGATGGCGGCGTAGCAGCAACTAAAGTTGGTGCATTATCTAAAACTCAACTTAAAGAGTTTTTAGATGCAAACCTGTAAAATAGGTTAATAATTGAAAAAGAAACCGTGCATCTTAACAAATGCGCGGTTTTGTTTTTTCAAAACTAGACTAAAATAACTTTTAGTGCTAATTTATCGCACGTTAATTGAGCAAATCTCTCCTCTTGGTCGCTCCTTAGACCAAATCCATCTTAACTAGAAAACAGATCTTATTTTGACTAAACAAGTATCAACTACAATGAATCTAACAGAACTGAAGAACAGACCTGTGTCTGAGCTTGTGAAGCTTAGCGAAACATTAGGCCTTGAAAACCTAGCTCGTCTAAGAAAACAAGACATCATCTTCTCCATCCTTAAAGCACACGCTAAAGGTGGCGAAGACATATTCGGCGATGGGGTTCTGGAAATTCTTCAAGACGGCTTTGGTTTCCTACGTAGCGCAGACAGCTCCTACCTTGCTGGACCAGATGATATTTACGTATCTCCTAGCCAAATTCGCCGTTTTAACTTAAGAACTGGCGATTCAATCTCTGGAAAAATTCGTCCACCTAAAGATGGCGAGCGCTATTTTGCATTGTTGAAAGTTAACATGGTTAACCACGACAAGCCTGATAACGCACGTAATAAAATCTTATTCGAAAACTTAACACCTCTTCACGCGAACGAGCGTATGGTGATGGAAGTTGGTAATGGTGCGACAGAAGATATTACCGCTCGAATTCTTGATCTTGCCTCTCCGATTGGTAAAGGTCAGCGTGGTTTGATTGTTGCTCCGCCAAAAGCGGGTAAAACCATGCTATTGCAAAATATTGCACAGAGCATTTCTCGCAACCACCCTGAATGTGAATTGATGGTTCTACTTATCGATGAACGTCCAGAGGAAGTAACAGAAATGCAGCGCTTGGTTAAAGGTGAAGTGGTTGCTTCTACTTTTGACGAACCAGCATCTCGCCACGTACAAGTGGCAGAAATGGTGATTGAAAAAGCGAAACGTCTAGTTGAGCACAAAAAAGATGTTGTGATTTTGCTGGACTCTATCACTCGTTTAGCTCGAGCTTACAACACCGTTGTTCCTTCATCAGGTAAAGTTCTTACTGGTGGTGTTGATGCGAACGCACTACACCGTCCTAAGCGTTTCTTTGGTGCGGCTCGTAACGTAGAAGAAGGTGGTAGTTTAACTATCATCGCAACCGCGTTGGTTGATACGGGTTCTAAAATGGATGAAGTTATTTACGAAGAGTTTAAGGGTACAGGTAACATGGAACTGCACTTAAATCGTAAAATTGCAGAGAAACGTGTTTTCCCTGCTATCGACTTTAAACGTTCAGGTACTCGTCGCGAAGAGCTATTAACGAAAGCCGACGAGCTGCAGAAGATGTGGATCCTGCGTAAGATTGTTCATCCAATGAATGAAACAGACGCAATGGAATTCCTTATCGATAAGCTTGCTATGACGAAGACTAATAATGAATTCTTTGACGCGATGCGTCGTCAATAAATTTTATTGAAAATATTCGTTTATGAACGCTGCCTTTATTGGCAGCGTTTTTGTTTGCATTTCTTGTTATTAGCCTGCAAAATGAATGTAAATGTTACAGGGAGGTTAACATGCAACAAGGAATGTTGTCGTCACTACTCCTGTCTATGTCATTAGTGTTTGGTTCTTCTGGAGCTTACGCAACGGAAATGAAACCAGTAACGGCTCAACAATGGCTTCAGGATGAGCAAATTAATACGAAAGTATCGGAACTTCTATTGCTTGTGATGCAAGATGAGGTCGAAACTCTTCGCTTTTCACTCCAACGTTTAGCTCTTCCTCAGCAGGAGGTTGCACGCTATCTCTTATTACAAAAAATTGAACATCAAAATATTAGCCTGACACCACGAATGGCTATATTTATTGAATCACAGAGCCAGTTAGTACCAACCTATCAGATCCTAGAAAGAGGTGATGGGTATGAGTTTACTGTACCTGCCTTTAATTTCCCCGTGATTGCAAACCGCTTACTTCAGCACTGGAAAAAAGATCAAAATACCTTGGCTTTTGTTATTAAAGCAGAACAGAAAGAGTTGGTACTTCAAGAGTGGTTATCAGGTAGTGAACACCAAATTAAAGCACGCGAAGCTCTGTTGATTCGAGAGTTGGATGGGCTATCTGCTGAAGCGGTTGATGCTCTGGCCAAACAGTTAACGCAAGGTCTTGTTATTAGTTGGTTACCATCTACCTCTGTTGTCGTTCGCTTAGCTCAGGTCAGTCGAGATGCTGAAGTGTATAAAATGCTGTGGCGCATGAAAGCGGACAGTGATAGCCAATATGAACTACAGCGCCTTGCTAATGATGGTGACTCTTTTTCTGTTGAGCAATTAATGAATGCGACTCAAAACCCAAGCCTTAAGCGGCAAGCGATTGAAAAACTCACCCAACTTCACCCTTTACCTGAAAATGTAAAAGTATTTCTGATCTCCCGTATGGGGCTTGCAGAAGAAGCTTCTATGGTGGCACAAGAGCTAGTCAATCAAGGTCATCAAAGCTGGTTGCATGAACTGGTCTCTAGCAATAGGCAAGTTAAGGTGACTTCGATTCAAAAAGTTCTTTCAAATTAGCCTTACTAAAAAAGGGGGGTAGGGCTACTCTCCTTTTTGATATACTGCTTGCAGTTTAACCAGTAAATTAGAAGGCCTATGAGTTTGAAGGATTTACGCGACTTTATCGATCATCTGGAAGCAGATGGCAAACTTAAGCGCATTACTCACCCGATTGACCCACATTATGAAATGACTGAAATCAGTGATCGAACCCTACGAGCTGGTGGACCCGCATTACTGTTTGAAAACCCCATTGGTTATGAGATGCCAGTATTGACCAACCTGTTTGGCACACCTGAGCGAGTCGCGATCGGAATGGGTCGTCAAGATGTGAAAGAGTTACGTGAAGTAGGAAAACTATTGGCCTATTTGAAGGAGCCAGAGCCACCAAAAGGCTTTAAAGATGCAATAGATAAGCTACCAGTTTTCAAACAAGTCTTAAATATGCCAACGAAGAAGCTTCGTAAAGCCGCATGTCAGGAAGTGGTGTGGCAAGGTGACGACGTTAATTTAGATAAAATACCAGTGATGAGCTGCTGGGCGGGTGATGTCGCGCCTTTATTGACATGGGGGCTGACTATTACAAAAGGCCCTAACAAAAAGCGCCAAAATCTTGGGATCTATCGCCAGCAAAAAATCGCAAAAAATAAAATTATCATGCGATGGTTAGCTCACCGAGGTGGTGCTCTTGATTTACGAGATTGGATGGAGACTTATCCTGGGAAGCCCTTTCCAGTATCCATTGCATTTGGTGCTGACCCCGCAACAATATTAGGCGCGGTAACCCCTGTTCCTGATACATTATCTGAATATGCTTTCGCAGGGTTACTCCGTGGTAGTCGAACTGAAGTTGTTCAATCTATTAGCAATGACCTTGAGGTACCAGCCAGCGCTGAAATTGTGATGGAAGGTTACATTGATCCTTCCGAATTTGCCGATGAAGGCCCGTATGGGGATCATACTGGCTATTACAATGAAGTTGAACAGCACCGAGTATTCACAATCACTCACGTCACCATGCGTGAGAAACCGATTTATCACAGCACTTATACAGGGCGTCCACCAGATGAACCGGCTGTGCTTGGCGTTGCTTTAAATGAAGTTTTTGTTCCTATTCTGCAAAAACAATTTCCTGAAATAGAAGACTTCTATCTACCTCCAGAAGGTTGCTCGTACAGAATGGCGATTGTGACCCTGAAAAAACAGTACCCAGGACATGCCAAGCGGGTAATGATGGGGGTGTGGTCATTCTTACGACAATTTATGTATACCAAGTTTGTCATTGTTTGCGATGAAAGTGTGAATGCTCGTGATTGGAGTGAAGTTTGTCGAGCCATTTCTGTCAATATGGACCCTAAGCGTGACAACACCTTTATTGATAATACACCAATAGATTCGCTCGATTTTGCTTCACCTGTTGTTGGGCTTGGGTCCAAAATGGGACTTGATGCAACAATAAAGTGGGATGCCGAACTGGCTATGGGAGATAAGCTTCATTCAGCTATAGATAATCAGCAAGCCGTAGAAAATCTTGTCCATGAGAAAAACAAACAAGTTGAAGCTGTATTGAATCACTTTCCTGAGGTGATTGATTTTCACTTTCCTGAAGGTTCAGATGGTGGAGAAATTGCCATCGTGACCATAAAGAAAAAGCATGAAGGGCAGGGGCTGAAAATTATGGATGATATATGGTCTTTGATTACGCCGTATGTTGATAATAAATGCTTAATTGTGTGTGATGAAGATGTGGACGCTAAAGATTGGAATGACATTATTTGGGCGGTAACAACGCGAATGGATCCTGCTCGCGATACAATAATGGCATCGAGCCGGATGGGATTAGACGCAACAAACAAATGGGCAAGTGAATCTCATCGAGAGTGGGGTACACCAATAAAGAAAGATCCTGAAGTTGTGGCTAAGATCGATAAGATTTGGAATCAATTAGATATTCTATGACCTACCAAGTAATCTTGTTACCCGATAATCTTCAGTTTGAAGTGCGAGATGGTAAAACGGTGTTGGAAGAGGCGCTCAACCAAGGTATTAATTTCCCTCACCGTTGCCAAGTTGGGGCGTGTGCCATGTGCATGTGCCGAAAAATTGAAGGCTTGGTAAGTTACGACCTTGAACCAATGCTCACAGAGAAAGAGCAACAGCAAGGTTGGATATTTCCCTGCCAAGCATTTGCAGAAAGTAATTTAATACTTACCTTTGCAGATTAAGTAGAGAGTAAGCTCAGAGGAAGAAGATGACCATTAAATGTAAAGTAAAGTCTATTGAGCCTTTAGCATGTAACACCTTTCAGATTTTGTTGCATCCTGAATCACCAGTCCCTTTTAAAGCGGGACAATATTTAATGGTAGAAATGGGAGAAAAGGATAAGCGTCCTTTTTCAATTGCCAGCAGTCCTTGCCGTCATGAAGGCGAGCTAGAATTGCACATTGGTGCTGCAGAACATAATGCTTATGCGTTGGAAGTTGTTGAAGCCATGAAAATGGCGCTAGCAAGTGATGGCAACATTCTTATTGATGCACCACATGGTGATGCGTGGATAAAGGAAGAAAGTGATCGCCCACTGCTGTTAATCGCAGGTGGTACGGGATTTAGTTATGTACGTTCTATTCTTGATCACTGCATTAGCCAAAATATGCAAAACAATATACATCTATACTGGGGCGCTAAAGATGAAAATCAGCTTTACGCGAAGCAAGAGTTAGATGCGATTGCCCAAGTAAACCCAAACATACAATTTATACCTGTTGTCGAACACGCATCTGAACCGTGGGATGGACAGGTAGGAAATGTATTACAAGCCATTAGTGCTGACTTTGAATCTCTTGAAGATTATGACATCTATATAGCAGGAAGATTTGAAATGGCAGGCGCAGCCCGAGAATTATTCACTCAAACCAAACAGGCAAAGAGTGAGTGTATGTATGCTGATGCTTACGCTTTTATCTGATTGTTAGTGATATGTAAGAAAAGAGAGTGTATTTATACGCTCTCTTTTCATTTTGATGAATTAAACAGCGATTAAACTGAAAAAAACAATTAAGTAAGAAAAGGGGTTGCGTCTGAGGATATTCTGCCTATAATGCGCAACTCCTAACAACGAGACCTTATTCAATAAGGGATTAGCAGTTAGGTTAGACGAAAATTTGAAGTGAAATAAATTAAGAAAGTGTTTGACACTATCGCTTATATCGCTAAAATGGCCGTCCACTTCAAACGAAAGCTGAAAGGCTTAAAACTTGAAGTAAAGCTCTTTAACAATTTAGACCTATCAATCTGTGTGGGCACTCGTTGATGATAATCACTAGTTTCGTACTGTTTGTTTTCGCTTTTTAAAGCGAAAGTAAAT
>NZ_VTYA01000028.1:0-29980 GCF_013114135.1 Vibrio sp. 03-59-1 | reverse complement strand
TAGTCTCCAAATTTAGCTGTTTGACACACTAATTATGGCTCTGGCTTTAAGCTAACCCACGAAATTGGAGGCTAGCACCTCGTGGGGGTCATTATGTCTATACGGATCGATATGTTTCATAAATATGTAATCAATGTAGAGAGTTAGTTATGCAAAGTGGAACGTTAAGAGATTACAGTGAAGACATGTATAAATTTTATTTTGAGATAGGGGAATACCAAGAAGTAGGTTTAGGTGTTCTTAGTGCATTTGTCGGAGAGCTTCATTCAAAACTTATTTTACATTTAGAGTTTGGGTATGAGGTAACAATGCCTATTCAATGTATACCAGAAACAGTAAGACTTTTGAGCCAAGAAAATATCGCTATTTACCAAATAGTGCGTGGTGAAAAAACCAAAGAAAAATGGCGTTAGCCGTTAAATTCGTATAACAAGTCATTTAAACGGAATAAATCATTAAAATATAAGTTAAATCAATTAATAGAAGTCATAACTAATGTCATTTCCTCCTTGCACAAATTGCCAATATGAATTTTTTTATCAAGATCAAACACATATTGTTTGTCCCGAATGTGCCTATGAATGGAACCCAGTTGAAGAGGCTGAAAATCAATTCACAGTTCATGATGTTAATGGAAATTAGTTGGGGCAAGGCGATAAAATCACATTGGTGAAAGATCTCAAAGTTAAAGGTAGTTCTCAGAACCTTAAAATTGGCACAAAAGGTATAATAAAGCGGGTTGTGGAAGGTAAGGAGCATCAATTGGATTGTAAGCTTGATGGTGCTGGCGAAATGTTTGTAACGGCCAAATACGTTAAGAATGCGTAAGTGTCGTACCTTAATTGGGCGTTATAAATTTTAGGAGTCATTATGCCAGAAAAATCGTTAGTGTTCGGAATCTCCCAAAACTGAGCAAGATAGTGTTTTGAACTCTATCCTTAGAGGTGCATTATTATGCTCGCACAACCTACTTTGCAACCTATAACAAAAAAGAATAGACTGACGTAATCATTCCATTTTTTCATTGGTAAATATATGTTGCTTGAAGGTATTGAAACGCTTCTGGTACTTAGTAAAGAAAAAACGATGAGCCGCACAGGAAGCGTACTGTATCTTAGTCAATCCGCCGTCAGTAAGCGTATTGCTAAATTAGAAAAACGGCTGGGGAAAAAATTAATAGAGCCATATGGGCGTTACGTTGTTCTAACGGCAGATGCTAAAACGTTGATTGAGAACATTAGCCCAACCTTTAGCGAGTTATGTGGTCTTATATATGAACAGCAGCAGGTGTTAGCCGATAACACTCAACTGCGTATAGACTGTTCAGAAACTCTTGTCTCTGGTTATTTTAGTTTTGCTTTGACTCGTTGCTTTCGTGATGATCCTAACTTAACTATAACGACAAACCATACACCCCGAATCGTTGAAAATGTTAAGTCGGGAAAAGCCTTCCTTGGTTTATGTGCGGGATACTTACCTTCAGGTCATGGCTTGTTAAGTATTCATCTTTTCGATGAACCATTTTATATCGTCAGCAGCGTGCCTTTAAAAGAGTTACCAGAAATGTTAATCGCAACAGATCTCACTAATAGCGCAAACACCTACCAGTCAGCTATCTTGGAAGAATTGAAAATACGTCCCGTGTTGGAACTAGACTCGTATACAGCCGCAGCTCACCTGGCATTGCAAGGAGCTGCGGCTGCCCTTGTACCACTCTCAGTAGTAAAAGCACTGAGTATAGAAGAACGTCATTTATACATGTATGATGAGCTCAGCCCACTATATAGGCCAATTTACATCTGTGTACGGCAAAACAACTTTCGATTAGAACGCATTAAGAAAGTCATAAACGCTATATCTGAAGTGTCGCTATAGAGATAAAAGTGTTCTACTCACATAGAGCTATACAATCTATTTCTATTTTGAGCCCAAAATGAAGCTCTCTGGTAGGCACGATTGTCCGTACTGGTTTATGACTTGTAAAGTACTCGCCACAAACACTATTAACGGTATCCCACATATGGACATCTGAAATATAGATAACGAGTTTTAGAACCTTATCAAGATTCGAACCTGCGTCTTCAAGAATAATCGCCAAATTATCTAAGATCCTGCGAGCTTGTTGTTCAACATCTCCAGTAACTTTCCTCCCAGTATCTGGACTGATTGGTAGCTGGCCTGAAACGTAAGCTAAATTATTACAAACAATCGCCTGAGAGTAGTGCCCTGCAGGTTTCAGGGCATTATTGGTTTGTATATACCTCATCGTTAATGCCCTCAATTGGTTAATCTACTGAATAGTTGCTGAATAGAGTTCGTCGCTTTGAGACCATTTCCAGTTATCACACCAACTGTTAAGTCTTTTGCGCCAATCTCTCCTGTTTCTAAAAGTCGAGCTATACCCGCAAACGCAGTTGCCGATGTAGGCTCGATAAAAAATCCTTGCTGCCCCATTTCTTCTAATGCTGATTGGATTTGTTGTTCATTAACACTAATGAAACTGCCATTAGACTGTCGAACAAAATCAATGACTTCTGTCAGGTGAGATGAATGCTGGATCTTGATACCTTCAGCTATAGTCTTTAATGATGTTATCTCGATATCTTTACCATTAAAGACTTGAACAAACGGTTGAATACCTTCACTTTGAATTCCAAAGATGCGAGGTAGCTTGTTTATTTCCCTAGCTTTTAATAGCTCTGAGAAACCAAGGTATGCCCCCGCGAGCAGGCTACCATTACCTGCTGGTGCCACAAAATTGTCTGGAGCTTTATAACCACATTGCTCCCAGATTTCATAGGCAATAGATTTTACACCTTCAATAAATAATGGATGCCAATTATGTCCTACGTAGCAACTTCCGTGTGTTTTAGAGCTATTCATTGCTGCTAAGGCAACATCTTCCCTAGTCCCCTCAATTTCAATACAGTTAGCACCGTACATTCTGGTTTGTATGGTTTTTCCTAATGATGTCCCTGCGGGTACAAATATGTTGCAATTGATTTTTGCTTTAGCTGCGTACCCAGCATAGGCACTGCCACCATTGCCACTAGAATCCTCAGCAATGCTACCTATTCCTTGTTTTTTCAGGTAATTGATGACCATAGCAGCCCCTCGATCTTTAAATGACCCAGTTGGTTGTAATGAATCCATTTTTGCAAGAATCGGAATACCAGATATTTCGGCATCAGCCAGTGGTGTAATGACTTCATTAAAAGAAGCCTGAACTTCATGTTTTTTTACTGGGAAAGCTTTGGAATATCGCCATATTGATAGTTCATTCTTAATCAAGTTACTCTTATTAAAAGAAAACTCAGGCTTAACCCAAAGGGCTGAGCCACAAGTGCATCTAATTAATTCAGGTATAGGTGGGTATTCTTTACCGCAGCTCTTACAGATAAATTTCATAGCTCGCCTCATGTCTGTTCTGTATCGTTGGATTAGATAGTACAAGTGATTAAAACGGTGGATAAACGAAACGTAAGAAATTGTTCTATTCCTAATTGGAATCAATTAAAATTATGTAAATGCTCATAATAAGCATTGGTTTGCGCATGGATTTTTCGATCATAAATATTAATGGAGTAATAGATGAATATTCATGAAACTCTAAATTACGTTGAATTTGGAGCAAAGGATTTAGCTGAAACGAAGGTAAACCCCCATAAACCCACGGGGCGACATAACTAGTGTTTGAAGTTCCAAGGTAGGAGTACGCCGATATCAGGCTCTGCTTTCACCAACTCTTTCATGCACTTGACCATGTAGTCGTAGAGGATAATACCTTTGGCTCTCGCGGTCTGGATGATGCTGTAAAGCATTGCGCTCACATCAGCACCGTTTGGTGTATTAGTGAGAATAACCAATTTTTTCGTCCAATGACCAGTGGTTTAATTGTGCGTTTAGCGCGATTATTATCGATAGATAAATGACCATCGTCGATATAACGAATGAGTTTAGGCCACTGCCTGAGCGTGTATTTTATCGCTTTGCCTAGTTGGTTAGAGCCTATCACTTTCTGGGACTTCATCTATTGGTAAAGCCCATCCAGTATCTACTTGGCATACGCTTGACGCTCTGCTTTTCGTCCTTCGGCAGGCACCTTTTAAGTGAGATTCTATCTCGTAGAGTTTTTGGACTTTAGACAGCGTCTTATCGGCCTTGCCCAACTTACATTTTTTAGCACCCATGAACTTACGCCGAGCCTTCATAAGCAGCGTATCCATTGGTTTGTATTTAACCGTTGTCGTCACCTAAAGAGGCAATAGGGCCCGCACTCGCGCGACTGTTTTGATAGTCGTACAAGGCGATACTTTCACATTCGGTAGTACAGCTTCGGGCGAGTAAGCTCCCGAGCAATAAAGCCACATATAACAATGTTTCTCTGCCTTGAGCACATTGAGCTGCGTTTTATCCGCCGAACCACCACTTGTTGATGTAGATGTTCTTTCAAGGCGGCATACAACGTGGTGAACTTCTCGCTGACTTGTGGATGACCCACCTTGCCATTGTGGTGCGTGATAGATCTATACCCGATTGAGTAAATAGCGATTCTTGGCGATAAAGTTGTGGTATTTGCCAAGGATGATATTGGCAAGCAAGCTTTCTGTTGCGAAGCTCTTAGGGATAAAACTATATGGGGCTGGCTTTTGAACGATGCGGCTTATTGTCTTTTGTTTTCTCGCACTCGCGGCACGCATATTTAGAACGGACTTATTCCAGCAAGAGCATTGTGATTCCTTTTGCACCTGCGAGAGCAGCAGTGCATTCTCCATCGCTTGTAGCTCGGCAATATTTTAACTTTCTGGGTTGATATTTCCCGTCTTTTTCACACTAAAATTGTGCCGTTAACGCTTGGTGAATAAGGCTTTATTCTCGATTAACTCATTGTAAAATAGTTTATTCTAACGGGTTTATGGCCGATAAATGTAAAGTCAAGAAGAAGTCTATCAAGTTCGAATTGAGCCAGGGTCAACACCTCATTTTTATCTTTTGAAGGCCATTAATATTTGGCTTTTTCGTGGTGCTTATACCAGAGGGCGAAGCCTGTTTTATCCCAGTACCACATCTTGATCTTATCGTGCTGTTTATTGGTAAACAGGAATAGAGCACCGCGGCCAAGAGGCAAGTCCGTGTCACTTTCGATAATCGCCGCAAGCTAGTTGATGGACTTTCTAAAATCGACGCTTTTACGATAAAGGTAAATCTCTGGAGCACTGAGCATGCGTTTCATGACAACGCTCCAATGAGTTAAGCAAGATAGGCTGCTGGCGTGCCTTGAGAAATACTCAGATCCACATCATTCACGAGAAGTGTCATGTTAGCCGTTGCTATCTGGGCCTGATATTTTGTTGTCTTTCCGATGATTTTGGCTCTAACAAATGCCACAGACTCAGATTGGTCTGCCTTTTGGAGTTGACGTTGCTTTGCAAAGAGCATGGATAAACTCAGTCTATATTATTCGCAAAAAACTCGTTGGGTATATTGCTGCTCTCAATTGTTTAAAGAGTGCTTGCCATTCTAGGTTGGTGCGTCGTTTTGCCATTTCAACTCTCCTTTGGATTATATAGTTGATCTTATTATTCGTGTCGGATGATTAGAATGAGGGGTTTATGGCGCGCTTACGATCAAAATGATGTTTTGCGAGATTCATTAGCTCAAAGACAGCGATGCGCGTCTACTTTATTGTTTTACTTTAATTACAAGGGGATTCGTACTGGTAAAATCGTTGGAGTGATGTGGGGTGGCTTGATTTAACCAATAAGACAATCACCGTTCGTCAAAGATCAGTCAGGGGAAATTGTCGCGGTTGAAAAGCCGGATGGTTCTACCGATAAACTAGCTTGACTGATCTTTTTTGCTTATTATTTTATGTAAAAAATGATGTATCTTATCTTTGTGATAAAATCTACTATTTATTGCAACACTTTTATGTCGTATGCGGCACAGAAATATTGCAAAGTATTATCATATCAATATTGATGAATGCATACGTTACTACTGAGATAAAACTTAGTATCGGCGTAATAATCTAGAAGTTAAGTGCAAGCCCCGCATACAGAGTACTAGTATCAGATTCTATGATTCTATACCCCCCTTTTAATAATAACTGGTCTGTAATTAACATACCAACCTCTCCACCTAAGGTGAGCCCTGAATCCACTTGGTCGGCAAGATCGACACTTTTTGTATTGCCCATAACTGTATAATTGGCTTTGCCAGAAGCTGATAAACTAGCATATCCCACCTGTCCACCGATGAAAAAACGGCCTAAGTAAAGCTTAGGTTTATAGCTTAGGTTTATAGCTGTTAGCTCGAGCTCTCCAGAGCCCTTAATACCAAGAGCTGTGTCATCAAAGTTATACTTTGCACTCCCTGCATTAATGTATTCAATTTCGAATGCATTAGTCCAATTACCTGATGAAGGAAGTTGATAGCCAAGTTGTATTGCATATCCCGAGCTTTCTGTTTTGGTTGCTAACGCAATTTCTGGAAAGTCGGATTGTGCATAATCAAGTCCAACATAGAAATTTGATTTATTATTAGCAGCAAGAGCGGAGCAAGATGTGAAAGCAGCTATGGTTAGTACAGCAAATATTTTATTCATTTAATACTCTTTAAGGTTTATATGTGATTAATAGATAATTATAGAATGAAAACTGTAGTCCTAAGCTAAGACCGGTTTCCTTTTTTTTTCGTGTCGCAAAATCTATACCTGCAGTAATTCCAAATACGGAGCCAAATTGAAATGTATTTTTTATAGTGAAAGTGTTTTTTGGTATATCAATGAAATCATGTTGATAAATAATGCCTAAGGCCCAATGTGTCGCAACTTGAGTATTAATACCTGTTGAGCAATAGGCACCTTCGTCAGTATGATTGGGAGCATAGTCACTTTCTGTTCGATAGTTAACAACACCACATGAAAATGGTACAGTTAAAAGTGGTGTTTTAAGTAGTGAGAGCCCGAGACCGACTTGCCATTTGTTAATGCTAGTGCTGAACCGAGTATTAAAATCGGCATAAACGGAAAAATATAAACTCTTGTATAGGTTAGCACTTACTGATAAATATAAGCCACCGAGATTTTTATTTTCGCTATTTGAGTATTTTCTATCTGTATATGGAGCGATAGACTCAGCACTATAATGAGTATGTTTGTAGCCAAATCCTATATGGGATTGATTTCCTGTAACGTTACTATCTGCAAAAGATGCTAGTGGTAGCATTGCTAAAATAAAGACTTTTTTATCATTATTCGTGTCCATAGTGTGCAGTCAGAAACATGATTTTATATGATATTAGCTAATTATTTGTCATACTAATCAGACATTAATGCTTGGCATTTTGGACCTATTTGTGGTTAGGGTTGCACTAATTATAAGAAATGCATGTATCAGAAATGAATTTGTTACAATTAGACAATTAGACAATTTTATGATGTGTTTATTTATGTGTGTGGGAGTACCAAAATGACGCATTGTCTAATTGTCTAAACATTTTTAGTTTGTGCGATCTGAGCTCTTCACAAGCGAGAATTGGCACCGTTCTGGGAAGAATTTAGTTACGCAACTGTCGTGTGAAAAGGCTATATTTTACCGCTCGACCTGATGTTTTTTCTCATTAGGCGCAGTTTTCGATAGTGATCAAAAAAGCGAATCTTTTTGTTTGCGATTGAACTTGGCGGTGGCAACTGTTCTGCTAGCACATATTCAGCAAAGCTTTCGGCAATATCTTCTGCTGGATTAGTTGCTGCGTACTCGGTGACAAATTCATTAATATGCATTTGGTAGCGTTTTAACGCATCAACCTCGCTGTTTGAAACGGGAAGATGAGGTTGCCAGAATTGAGAAACAAACTGGTTTAAATAGGAGTCGGGCGCAGTGCAGCCGTCGGGTAAAGCGTAGCTTGGGCAAGGTTCTTTTATTGTTGTATCGTAAGTGTCAGCTAGCGGGATCTGGTCGGCCCTTAAGGTTAGAAGGTGAGCGAACTCGTGGATCATTGTTCGGTCTAGATCGTATTCTGATACTGAACCTTTGATATCGAGTTGTACGACCCAGATACTTTTATCATCATTAATGGCGTGGATTGAGCCATCAATGCCATAATTGCCGTCTATTGGCTCAAATACTTGAATTTCTTCTCGGTATTGTGCCGGGATAACCTGTGTAAAACGTTGCCAAACTAAGCGACTTTTTTTTGGGACATTTTCTTCCAGAATCCTATCACCAACAACATCATATTGATTAATAGGAATCGGATTTCCTTCATCATCAAGTCCCGAGTCAGTGTACGAGTAAGTTAACGAAGAAAAGGAAAAGAAGAGTATTAGCAGTAGACGCTTAAGCATATGGACTCCTGGTACTTATAATAATTGACCTGACAATGAGTCAGGCCGTAATTTTATTGCTGGCGATAAAGGCCTTGTTATTTATTCTTTAAAAGAAACCAAGTGGATTAACGCTGTAGCTTACCACCATGTTTTTCGTGTTTTGGTAATGATCTAGCATCATTTTATGTGTCTCACGACCAATACCAGATTTTTTATAGCCACCGAATGCCGCGTGTGCTGGGTACGCATGGTAGCAATTCACCCAAACACGACCGGCTTCGATGTCGCGAGCCATGTTATATGCTTTGTTGCTGTCGCGGGTCCAAACACCTGCGCCTAGGCCGTACTCGCTATCATTTGCAATTTGAAGTGCTTCTTCTTTGGTTTTGAAAGTAGTAACAGCAACAACAGGGCCAAAAATTTCTTCTTGGAAGATGCGCATATCATTGGTGCCTTTCAGCATCGTTGGTTCTACAAAGTAACCATTGTCTGCAGAGCTCTTACCACCGACAAGAAGTTCGGCACCTTCTTCAAGACCAAGGTCAATATAACCACGGATCTTATTAAATTGCTCTTCTGAAACTTGAGAGCCCACTTGCGTGTCGGTGTCTAATGGATTGCCTTGCTTAATCGTCTGCATACGCTCGAGCAATTTAGCCATGAAACGGTCGTAAATAGACTCTTGAATTAGCAAACGTGATGGACAAGTGCAAACTTCACCTTGGTTGAAGAAAGCAAGAAGAACGCCTTCAACGCACTTATCTACATAGCTATCCTCGTGGTCGAAAATATCTTCCATAAAGATGTTTGGTGACTTGCCGCCTAATTCAACTGTAGATGGTATTAAGCTTTCTGCTGCACATTTTAGGATGTGTTGGCCTACTTCTGTTGAGCCTGTGAATGCGATTTTTGCAATACGGTCATTAGTCGCTAGTGCTTGACCCGCTTCTGAACCCATGCCGTTTACTACATTAACAACTCCGGCCGGTAATAGATCTTCTAATAGTTCCATCAATACCAGAATAGAAGCGGGTGTCTGTTCTGCTGGTTTTAATACAACACAGCAGCCAGCAGCAAGCGCTGGAGCCAGTTTCCATGCCGCCATTAGTAGAGGGAAGTTCCAAGGAATAATTTGACCAACGACACCAACAGGTTCTGGGAAGTGGTAAGTTGCCGTTTGGTTATCTAGTTCGGCTGCAGTACCTTCTTGAGCTCGAATGCAGCCTGCAAAGTAGCGGAAATGATCAACAGTTAGTGGAATATCAGCCGCAAGCGTTTCTCGAACAGGTTTACCGTTGTCCCAAGTTTCTGCGACAGCAAGCATTTCTGAGTTTGCTTCAATACGATCTGCGATTTTAAGTAGTAAATTAGAACGTTCTGTAACAGATGTTGTCGTCCAAGTTGCTTTTGCTGTATGCGCTGCGTTTACGGCTAGGTCAATATCTTCTTTTGTCGATGCTGGGATCTGACAAATAACTTCGTTATTTACCGGTGAGGTATTAGTAAAGTAATTTCCTAAGATAGGTTCAACCCACTTCCCATCAATGAAGTTTGCGTATTTTTCTTTAAAATTAACTACAGCATTTTCTGTGTTTGGTTGTGAGTACAACATGTATATACCCTCGTATTTATATTTAATTAGTACGGTGCTAATTATCCTTAATTTTCCCATGGGTTAAATATAAATCCTGTTTAATATTGTGAGGTGAATGTCATATTTGTTATTTTAAAACAGTGGGTTATACGGTTGTTGATGTTGTTTATGTCTGATTTGGCGTGTCATTACATCCTATTTATAGGGTTGGTATATCTGTAGGAATATATTTATTGCTGACGATAAAATTAGATATTAGTGGCAAATAAGACGACTTTACTAAGTAAATATGACAATGTGATAGGTTTTTTAAGTTATGTCATTGATATATATAGGTTGCTCTTGTTGTTATTTAACGAGTTGAGTATTGATAACTGTCACAAATAAAACATAATTGCTTCACTTTATTTAAGGAGATATTATGAAAAAAATATATCTAGCTGGTCCAGAGGTTTTTCTTACTGATTCGATTGAAATAGGCAGAAAGAAAAAAGAGTTGTGTGAAAAATACGGCTTTATAGGTTTATATCCTCTCGATAATGAAATTGATATGAATGGCATATCAAAAGAGTCTATCGGGTTAGAAATATCGAGTGCAAATGAAGCTCTCATTCTATCCGCTGATGCCGTTATTGCTAATTTAACCCCATTTAGAGGAGCAAGTGCTGATGTTGGAACTGTGTATGAAGTCGGAATGGCAAAAGGTTTATGCAAAGTGATACTTGGTTACACTCATGATGAGCGACAATTCTTGCAAAGAAATATCGAAAAGCTAAATAAAGTTAGTGTATCGAGTGGCGAATATAGAGATCAAAACAATATGGCAATTGAAGATTTTGATCTGGTTGACAATTTAATGATCGATGGAGGTGTTACTTATCCAATAATACAAAGTCGTGTACTGAACGAAGATGAAAAGTATCGCTCATTAGTATCATTTGAAGAGTGCTTATTGCAACTTCATCGCCATTACTACCCTCTAGCCAAAGCAATTTGAAATAATTAAGGGAAAAGAAATGATTTTATTCACAGAAGATATGCTAACCATAATGCTACCAACAGCTAAAAAATATCACACCCTTGTCCCAGTCGCATTGGTTAGTGAAAGGGTCGAGTATCGTATTGTGGCAATAAATAGCTCGTTTATGGATTTCGAATCTAATGGCTCTTTAGTGAGTGTCGAAGTTGGTGGTGAACTTCTACTTGAAAATAATACTTCATTGAAATACACCATAAAAAATGGAATTGCTAGATTAACCGAGTTAGCAAGAGCAGAACTTCTGGCTAACTCATTGTAACAATTTAACGTATTTTAACAGATTTAGTTTATTTAACGTTTGTTGGCTTATATAAGTTTAAGAAATACAGCAGCTATCCTCGTAATATTGTATTGATTTTCTATATTGAGTTGGTGTCATATTATGATACTTCTTAAAAAGTAAACGAAAATGGTTGGTATCACTGTATCCAATTTGATAGCAAATATGCTCTATAGAATGTTTGGTTTTATTTAGTTTCTCGCGTGCCAAAGCTATTCGGATCCTTTGTATATAATTAATTGGGGCCTCTCCGGTTGCTAGCTTAAAGCGTCGTGTCATTTGTCGTTCACTCAAAAAGCATTGTGTTGCGCATTTAACAACATTTAACTGAGTAGAATTCTGGCTGTGCATCCAATCTTGTAGTTCATGAATCAGTTGATCATTATGCTGACGAAATTCAACAAAATAAGAATGAGATACTTGCTGCTCTTCTGTCACTTCTCCTTTTAAAAACTGATCACATTTTTCTTTATGGCTTGAACCAAAAATGCGGTCTAGAACTAGCATAATAGCTTGATAGTACTCGCCAACACTGGAAGTACAGATCAAGTTGTCTTCACAAGTCATTTTGATATGCGGTAGTAATTTTACCTTCGGGTAGTGTTCTCGGAATAAATGGCTGTGTACCCAATGCGTAGTTGCTGTTTTATGATTGAGCAAGTTCAACTGAGCGAGAAGAAAAGCTCCGGTACATAATGAAACAACATACGAAGTCTCTTTAATTAACTTCTTGAGCCAATTCCCCATGTCAGCCTCAATCAAGAGTGGTAGCTTTTCAGGTTCGCCGCAAGATCCGATCAAAAGGATATCGGTATGAGAGACTTCATTCCATTCACGGTTTGGCGACAAATTAATTCCACCTAGCGCTTGAACGTCGCTACCTGAAGTTGAAACGTAGTTTATTTTAGGTGTTGGAATTCCCGCTAAAGTGCTTGCTACGGTTAACATTTCTATTGGGCCAGAGATAGATGTCGTTGGCATTCCATCAAAGAGTAGGGCAGTTATTTGAAGCGGTTTAGGGTTAGTACACGTGAAATGCATGGTACGTGCTTCCTTATGTAATGTAGCGAATATTCCCTTATACTATGTCTCATTGGGGAGGGAAGCTAATGAACTTATGTGATAATTACCTTTTGTGTTGAAAGTGTTAATCTAAAGGTGTTTGGGTTTAAGTTGCTGATTTTATGATAATTATATATCTTCAATTTTCGTTATAACTAAATATGTTGGGACTTATAGAGTAATTACTCTATTATTGATCGGCTGTGACGCATTGAATGCTGCCCGTGAGTAGGCTTGAGTAACAAAAATTATTAGTATCTTGATAGATGGTTTGAAAGTACTGCTCTGCCGTTTCTAAAATAAGGTGTGCTTGAGTGATATCTGGTTCAACGCTCGTTTTGTAGTCCTCGCTGTATACAGTGTTACTGGTTGAAAATAGGCTAGAAGTCCAAAAATATACTGAAGAGGAAACGTTTAAACTTCCAGAGTCATCTTTGGTACCATATGTCGTACTCAGTTGGTGTATACCACTCCATTTATGATCAAGAGTGTGAAATTCTCGATACTTTTCGGTCCCCGATTCGCTATAAGTGACGCCATGGCCAAACAGCAAGGTGTTACTTTTTCCTTCAAGAAATGGTGGGTGGAAAATATTATTTAAATATACAAGTAGTAATATCAAGCTAGCGAGCAATGTAGCTAATAAAGTGTTTAATTTATTGGCACTGTTCACGAATTGCCTCTTTGATTTGTTGAGTTGTATATTGGTTGGAGAAACTCAAGTTAGCGGAGCTGATTTCACTATACTTTGCAGTTTCATAGATACAAGATACGTATATCTGTTCTGGATTTTTAGACAGGAAAATTTTGCCTATATTATTTTGATATTCGTCTGAAATGGTTTCAAAAAGCTTAGTGCCACTTGGGCTAGATTCGTAATAATAGTTAATACCAGCCACTTCAACATTTAGCCATTCTTTTGTCCTTACACTCAGGGAATGAAGGTAGATTGAGACCAGCCAATAGGAGATTGAAATAATTCCGATTGATAAGAAAAAAGCAAGTGAGTACTGGATTAGTTTATTTGGATATGACCTGTTTACAGGTGTCAACGAGGACTTTTGTGCTAGTTGTTTACTCTTTTTCTTATGCTCACTACTGGGCTTTGTTTCGCTCGTAGTTGAATACTGCTGTGAGAATTTAATCCTACCAGCTGCAAGCATATAGCCTTGTTTTGGGATGGTTTTGATATAACGCTGCTCTTTACCGTTGTCACCAAGAGCCAAACGTATTTGTGCAATTGATTGGGTAATACTAGAGGCAGAGACAATTCGATTTCCCCATACTTCTTGTAAAAGGGTTTGTTTAGAAACTACGTTTCCTTGATTGACAAGCAACAGCTGTAGAATTTTGCTTTCAGTGGATTTGAGCTTCTTGCTTTTTTCTTGGCTCGGATGTGATAGTTGTCTTCGAGCGGTTGGGTCAAATACCCACATGTATTTATCCTTTAATGTTCTCATTCGAGATAAGTCGGGTACGAGGAATTAACACCTAATTATGGTGTAATCATAACAGTATTACAAAGTAAAAAATTGAGCTGAATTGTACTAGCAAGGCACGATGCTATTTTTTGCTTCGATCTTGGCTATTTATATCAACGCACTGAATGGCCTGGTTAGATAATTGAACGTAGCAGTATTGCCTAGTATCGCTTGGTATTACTTGAAAGTCTTCGTCCCCGCCATCAAATAGAATATGTTGTTCTGGTCTATCAAAAAACTTAGTCTGTTTTGCATCCACAAGTTGATTAATAAATTTTATTGAATATTCGTCGAAGGGCCAGAATGTCATTAGAAATTGCGTTTTTAGCGATTCACCATTGTCAAAACGAATATGAGCAAGTAGTTCATATCGATTAAGCCAAAATGGTACTAATCTATACTCAATTTCTCTATAGCGGTAATCTTGTTTATCTTCACCATAAGTAAGGATGACTTTATTAATGACAGTATCCGGTTTCCTGACAAAACTAGGTGTAAGGTAGATAGCGAGGAAGAACTGTATCAGTAACGTAATAACAAGCAACATGCTCGAAATTGTTAGGATTTTATTGACACTTTTCCAATACTTCATTGTCAATATCCTCGTTAATGCGATTTATATCAATTGAAAAATTATAACTTCTTTGTTGGTTATTATTTGGAATTTTTTTGTAGCAAGCAATGTAAAGTCGACTCTGATTGGACGTTATGTAAAAATTAACGTTGTTTATATGATTGTCTTGGGCGATGGCCTCGACCAACAGCCTACTTGCTCGATCATTTTTCTTAACTTGGAAGCTGTTACTCTTTATGGAGAATGATTCTAACCTTACAGTTTTAGTACTGTTAGAAGGTACAAACAAAAAATAGAAAAATATGATATTTAGGAGGAATAGAGAAGTAGAGCAGATTACGGCTGACCAATTTATTGAAGATGATATCATCACATTGTGCATATCTATGGCCTCATCTGTTACAAATTTAACATTGTTTGGCATTAAGGCATAACCTAATTTAGGTATGGTTCTTATGATAATTTGTTCTCGAGCGCAGTCACTTAATGAGAGCCTTAACTTCTTTATTGCTTGCGTGATACTGGCTTCGGAAACAATTTTGTTTGGCCAAATGTATGCAAAGATTTCAGTTTTGGTCACAATCTTATTCTGATGAATAAGTAATAGGGTAAGCAGTTTACTTTCGGTATTGTCGAGCCTGCAATATTCATTGGTATGCAGGTTGTGTAATTGTATATCTGCTTTAAAATCAAATACCCACATTCTTATCCCTAGGATTATTTTATTATCAATGGCAATAGATTAATACTATTGATAATAGTATCTTTCAGGTGCATTTATTGCAACTATAACGCCGCTTCTAAAGCTGTCTAGCACAATACATTTCCGTTTCTGAATTTCCGAAAAGTGGTTCCTATTTTAGACTGGTGAGATCGATTGCTTATGTTGAGCTGTATTGGTAAATCTCGTGTGTCACAAGCATCATATCTAGAGTTGCTTTTGTAATCTTCAGGTAAGTCAAAACAAATGGATTAAGGCTGGATCGGTCATTAATTGAGGTGAGAAACCAGAGTTCACATTGCAGTTCATCCCAAGCTTGTTGGTTTTCCGTTTCATTATAAAATGGTTCGGTGAGTATGGCTTTGACTTGTTTTTGTAGGGTGGTGGTGACTGGGAGGGTAGATAGTTGTTGAAGATTGGTTATTTTGAGCATGATTAACTCCATAATTATCAGTATCATAGTGTTGATATGTGTTTAATTTAGTTACGAATTCGGTAGGATGCACAGAGAAAAGGGGTTCCATGTTTAGAGTGGAGATAAATTAATTGGAAATAAAACTCATTAGGGACGGTGTAGACCCGACTATAGTAGTTATAAATGGCTTTTTAAATGAATCAACAAAAGATGTTAACGACTGGCTTAGTGTTGTTGATGAATTATACCCTGAAAATAAAGTAGTTCACTTTACTTGGCCTAGTAGCAGCGTAAAAAGAATTTTGACAAAAGTTCTAGGTAAGTCATTTATAACGGTCCTTATAAAAAAATGAGTCACACTTCCTGCTGATGCTGTAAAAGAATTTGCAGTGGAGTGGAAAAGGTCCTTAAAAAAGACTAGAGAGGCTGGTGAATGGCTTGCAAATTACATTAACCATGGTGATGGGAAATATGTTTTCATGGGGCATTCACTCGGAGCTAGGGTCTCATACCATGCTCTTTCCGGGATCACTCGAAATGAAAGCGTACACTCAGCTTTATTGTTTGGTGGAGCCATATCAAAATCAGAAAGCCGGAGTAAAATATTAGAGGTCCATCCCGATACACTTATCACTAACTGCTACTCAGAAAATGACCTTGTTTTACGATATCTGTATCGAATGGGAACATTATTCAATAATACACCAATAGGTTTGGAAGCCATCGAACCAAAAGGAAAGAGTTTAATCTACAATATAGATCTTTCTAATATCGTTGACGATCATACTGATTATAAGGTAGAAGATGTTGGTATATGGGTAGCTTCAATGGTCAAAATTACAAAAAATGAAGGAGGAGGCTTTTCGGCCTTATCAACGGAACAAGCTGGTTGGTTTCGTCGAACCATTTGGAGAGTTTCAAACGTGTTCTCTTAACTCCCCACCAAAAACCAATACCTAATCCTAAGTCGCTGGGTCGATCACTCTAGACTGGCCCTGTAATCGCTCTCGAGCCCTTGCTCTACCTTGTAGTGAATAACTTGTTTCGACCTGACAAGCACTATCGAATTTTCTGTGAACGATCATTTGTATCGTGGGATAGGGTGAGTTGTATCCAAAGTTCAGGGCAAAGCGTTGTGAGTTGCGTTTCGACGCCAAATTCAGAAAGGTTGGCAATACCGATTTGAGCAGCACCCATACTAGTGGGCCGTTCGGCTCGAAATGATTGGATAACGATATCATTGGTCGCTTACTCAAACACTGTGGGTGAATTGTTGGAGCAGTATCCGCCGAGTTCAATTTTTTAGACCAGTTTTGGAAAGTTTGATAACTAATCGACTATTCGGTGAAATACGGCTTTATAGATAATGAGCTATGTTTCAGTTATTTCAAGAACTTGAAGCCAGAGGTTACGTTTTTCTTCTTGATTCATAGTGCCTTCGTAAAAAGGCACTATGACAAAGAGATATTGCTATTGGTATGTGTGGTTTAATCACCGTTTACATTTTTGTGACCATCACAAAAGTAAAGAACATTAAATAAGTCAGTAGATGAGATGAGTACTTACTAAGATGTTTTTTGTCTAAGATGTTTTTTTCATTTGGGCTAATTAACTCTAGCCTGACTGAGCCATGGCCAGATCTTCCCGTGGTTTTACCCTCCTCCTCAGTGATCACCTTTAACCCTTTGCAAGCGAGCATCCACTCTTCTTTCAAAGAACTTGATGCCATGTAATAGGTGACAACACGCCAATGGCTATTTGGGATCGCAAATTTAAACGCTTCTAAGAAGTGCAGTAGCTTATCTGGGTGGTTAAAATACACCCCAGAATGACTGACGGAGCAGTGATGTAAACAATATTTCATCTGTTCAATGAATTGCACACGGTGAGCTCGATAATGCGGCCTTAGTTTTATATTGAACTTTTGTGCGTACTCCTTTTCTTTTTGTGTTTTTAAGCGGCCAGGGACGAGCGAGTGTTGACGATTTTTACTGAATATTCGACTTTGACTACTATTGGTGTTGGCTGAACTGACTCGTAAAGATTTGATGTATTGAGCATTAGTGAACCACTGTTCAATTATATCGGATTTTAGCCGGTACTCGAACGCCATGTTATCAATAGAGTGGCCGCAGGCAATGGCATCTAACACTTGATAGCACAATTGGATCGATAGTGTATCTTGAGGTTTCGGGATTAAGCTAGCTGTAGATGCGCTAAGATGTATTGCGCTATTAGACACTAACGCTTTCACATTCAGTTTCTCAAATAATGGCTTTAATCCATGGGCTAGTATGACTTTTTGTTGATGTTTTTTATGCATCATCCAATATCGGTCGTGTGTAAACACACCACTCTTAATTGCATCACTTGAATCAATAGATTTAAGGTATTCCGTCTTTTGGGGGGCCGCGAGTAAATCACTGAGATGAAAATAATGGGCAAATGTGACGGTAGGATCTTCGTGTCCCGCGAATGCAGCAATTTCCCAATACCCTTTTAATGACGAATTTTTAAATAACAAAGTACGAATATTATCGTGCTGTTTCGTATCATATGGATAAAAATGAGGTAAAACTTCACTTGGTGATGGGAGTTCGAGCATGACTTGCAAGCGACTCAAACATGAATGTCTAAGGTGGTAGAAAACAAAGTGCTCTAAGCCAGAGGCTACTCTGAGAAAGCTCCCGACATAATTGGAAACGGCTGACTTATCAAATGGCTTTGTGGTGTTTTCGCCAATAGTCAGAAATGGAGATGCTCGATTTTTGGTGGTACTGCGTTTATGTTGTAGATAGGAATCAAAGATGGCTTTTTCATCATTCAGTAAAAGAGGCAATATAGGTAGTCTACGTAAGCTACTTGCAGTTTTGTTGTCCCCAAACGCATTGGGGCGAATGTCGATCCATACCTCATCGCAATGGCTGATATTTCTCATTTGTATTTTATACAGCTCATTCATTCTCAATCCACAACGATACGATAAAATACAGATAGACTGCAGTGCCAGTTTATCAAGAGTATTGATATCGGTGAGCGAATGAATGTGCTCCAATAATGCTCGAAATAGCACTTCATCAATAATACCTGCTCTGGTGTGTTCTTGAGTGGCATCATGATGGAAGAATTCATCGCCAAGTGTCGGTAATGTCAAATAAGAATACGCGAAGCTATGCAGATCTTTTAAACGTGCTGAAAAGTTTTTTCTTGATTTCTCACTTTTACGGCGATCGATTTGTTGCTGGTAAACCTCTTCTAGTTCAACTGGCGTGAGGTCATGAGTGAGCGTATGTTCAGTGTTCATGTACACCCAATCTTTAAGTAATGTATTCTTGTAGCTATTGATGGTCGATGGTTGGCAACTTAAAAGCTTGAATTGTAGCCAGCCAATGAAACAAGACTGCCAGTTCTCAAGCGGATAAATCTCGGTGATAGAGCGTAATGCTGTAGACAATTCGGTTGGGCTGAGCTTTTGACCCGACGTTATCTTAAACGGTGCTCTCATCATGGAATAAAAACTGGCGAGATTGGCATTACTTATTAAGTTGATTGTTCTTTCATGCGGTGTGGCTCGGGGCAGCTCTATCTGAAGGTGAAAATCACCGAATGATGTCGCTTTTGGCATACTGACTTGTGGTTGAATGATTTGTTGCAGATTATTGGATGGCAATGAATACGATGAGGTACGACCCGTTCGAAATTCAATTAATGCTTGGCTTACATGTGGGTTCCTATTCCTCTCATACCAACTGGCTGCGCAACTGCAAAAAGCACGGAACTTAGATGGTAGGCTATCTGACGAAGAAAAGTTATCGTTCAATCGTTTGTAAATGAGATCAGATCGTACCGGTGCTTTCCATTGATGTTTCGACGTTTTATTCCACAGATGCAATTGTGCGAGGGTGTGTATTGATAAGTAACACTGATATTCTGTGACCCTGTCACCATTAATGTCGGTGTTTGTATTGATGCTATTACTCTCTAATATCAGTGGTAGACAGGTATAACAACTGAAGCGAGAGAGAAGCAACGGCTCACTTTGAGCAATTTTTTTGTTGAATGCCTTGATCACATCAATGTTAAACTGACCAGATTCAAATATGAGTGATAACAGTAGGCTTTTATACCTTAGATTTGGATCAGACGTATCCGTACTTAGATTTTGACGCCACACCTCGTAGGAGTCGTAGATGGCCCATGAGTAACTCAACCATTGGCTGTCTCGTGTCTGTTTTGGTTCTCTATTGGTAACGATGGTCGTCGGTGGAAAATAAGGTCTATTAAATTGTTTCTGACAATGACGCAGTAAATGTTCACCGCGTTTAAAGGCTTGCCGAAAATCTTTTTGTTGACCAAAGGTATTGAGTAATGACGCCTCAAACTTTTCCCAGACCTCAATGAATATTTCATCTGAATTTATCGTGCATGGTGCGAAAAAGGCTTGATGAAAAAGTTCATCCGCTTTTAGTTTTACCTTTTCAATATGTTTGATACGTCTTCTATGTCGACGCTCTTCTTCTGCCTGTTTGTCCATTGCTTTTCCCTAAAAGTGTCGTTAAATGCAATTGTAAACATTCTGAAATAGCGATCAGTTCGCTTCTTTTAAATTGGCTAAATTGACCGAATGGCCGTTGATTCGCGTATTTATGCCCTAACCACGCAGCGATGAATTCATCTGATATCCCTTGTGAATACAGATAAGATCTTAAGTAATGCCGAGTCCAATTGGGCTGTAAAGGAAAAATCATGTCGATTTGTTCCGCATACGAAGAAGGAGTACACATGTCAATTTTGTTTTTGCGAATATAAAAACAAAAAGCAGATTTACCTTGTCTTGCCTCGCGATAGCGAAGGCTTAAAGTGGGAGAACTGACGTTGTAATGTAACTCAGCTCTTTCACAATATTGAAGATAAGCACGAATTCTGTTTATGGCGATTGGCGGCAGTATTACGACCCGTCCTCCATAAACTGAACCTCGCTCTTTATCTGCAATACGATACTCACCTGTCGTGAGATGAATATCGTTTAAAGTGCCGAACCAATCATTGACTGGGCGGTACCCAGAGCTGAGCCCCAAAATCATCTGTAGCTCAAGTACAAGCATATTATGGTAGGGTTCGGAAAAATAACCTTTAGGCTCTTGTGCAGTTTGCCTAAAGTAAGTGTTGAATTGTTGAAACATCCATTGGAGTCTTTTTTCGTCAATATAGAAAGGAGAGCCAAGAAATCCATTATTACGGATTTCATAACGGTCGAGCAAATAATCAGATTGGCTTAACATGTTTAAATGTTGACAATATTGAGTGTAGGAATCTAGAAGCTCATTTTGGCTGATTTTTGTATAATACCGAGCGGATTCATTTTGAGGATCGTTACCAGTGATTAATTCAATGATACAAATATCCGTATTTTCGGCGATGAGGGTTTGTTTCATATATTGAGAAATCGATGATACGTTTAATGATAATTGGTGCTTTGCTTTTATATCGGATAATAAGCACTTAATGTCATTATCGTTGATTGAATTAAAGTTAAAATTTTTAAGACTGCTTATCAAGTTGAGGGGGAGTGGGAGGCAATACTCTGACTGAAAATCTTTAAGGAGAAAGGTTAAGTCATTATCAAGCTTTTTAATTGACGGTAATTTAAATTCTCTTTTTATACCGATAATGTGATCAGTTTCCGGTGATTTTGCCGCTTTCCATTGTTTTATTTCACTGAACGAGTTACCAGTAAATAGCATCAACAGCAACGTAGTGGCGACTTCAGACTTGGTGTTATTGTATCGAATTAGCTCTATACACTCTTTAAGAAGACACCCAATATCAAATTGCAAAACATGGCTAATGTGGCACGTTAGTACCATGCTATTTTTTATGATACTAGAGTTGATGGCGTGTGCACGCATTCCATTTAGGTGTTGGTCATAACGGACGAAATGTTTTGATGACACTAATGAAAGAGAGCGCTCAGGCTGAATGTTATCTTCAGAATACCAACTATCGTTACTTTTGCTCTGTGTTGAAATTTCGGTGATCTGAGCGGTGAATATGTCCTGCTCATCATCAAATAGCTGTTTTTTAGATTTTGACAATTCATGACTATTTTTAAACTCTCTTGTACCAACATTTCGATGTATCCCTTGTCTGCCTTCGTAGCTAGAGCGGATTGGATTTCGATAATAAGTGAGTCGGTTGTGCTGCTGCTTATCAATACCGTCATTGTTTTGAATGAGTTCATTAAAGTATTCAATCAATGATGAAAAATCGTACCGTGTTAATTCGGGAAGGAGTGGGATGAGTTTCTTGCGTCGTCCTTGAGCGTACTGCCTAATTTCGTTGCACAGATTTTCAATTTGGCCAGGATGATCCCCATGAATATATAGCTGAGTAATGATCACTAGCGCGAGTGCTTTATAGTGATCAAATTTTAAAGCATTGTACGAAGATAACGTTAAAGATGATGTAATGAAAGAAGCGATCTCTTGTTTACTAATGAGCCTTCTGTCATGGAGTATTTTATTGATCGAGGATAGAGAAACCGTGTTTCGTCTTTTCTGATGGTATTGCGCTTGCTTTACAAGCCATAACGTTTCATCAAACTCATCTAGAAATGCGATAGGCAGAAGGGCGTATAAGCGTAATATTTCGTCAGCGATAGCGCTTTTCTTATCATCAGAGCCGTAGAAGATATCATCGATGAATGCCGCTCTTTTTTCATCGTTTGTCTTATCATTGAGTTGTGGATTATTCGTCATTAAAAACCTCCCTCATCTTGGAAAAAATAGCGGGTTTTGTTCGAATCGAAGTGGGCTCTTTTTTTGTTCTTTTTTTCTGCTTCTTTAATCCGGATACGCTTAAGTTTGTGATTCGAGAGAGTGTTTTTTGAGTAATATGATCGCTACGAAATATCGAGTGTATGAGGGAATGGGGTGCACGTAAGTTTAATGCTTCGCGTATCGGTTCAAGGTTTTGTGCTCCGATAGAAGAAAGAATGATTCTAAGTACGCAGCCCCAAGAAAATTCCGATATTTGTTCAAAGCTGAGATCTGTTTCAATAAGAACTAAAGCATCTTTTAAGCAGAAATGTTCAATTGAGAATCCTATGTGTTCGAAGCCTGAAACTATGCCTATCTGGTCATCTGAAAGATAAGTTGCACGGTAGACTTGAGTCTTTGCTAGAGATTCTATTGATGCCGCTTTAAGCTGAGTTTTATCAAATATCAATTGTAGAGAGTGGTAAAACTCATACGCTTCACGAGAAGCTGGATGTATGTCTACAGATAAGTTTTTCTTTTTTCTTTCGGATAAAAATATAGGCATTTCCAAATCCATTATTAAAAAAAGGTACCTTAAGTAGCTTTTTTCTAGCTTTGTTTTGAGGCTGATTCGTTATAAGATGACATTAAATGGCTATTGTTGTAAATAGAAAGTTGTGATATAAGTGGTTGATTAAAGGTAAGTATCTATAATTTCTATGTTTTCATTATATTTCTTTCAGGTGGGTGTCACTCTTCCAAGCTGATAATGCGGGTTCGATTCCCGCTGCACGCTCCAATTGCTCCCTTCTGTTTTACAATCAAAAAAACCTTTAAAAAGAAACGCTTAGCTGCGTGTTTTTGTGTGTCTGGCGTATTATTTTTCCGATTTTTCTATATCAAATAATCTCTGGGGACCAAAAAGGGACCGTCTAGGGACCAAGGGGTAGATATTTCTGCTTAGCCTTGTTTTAGTAAAATTTGGTGGGTGATTTAAACAGGCAGGGGAAAGATTTCATTTCATGTGCCAGTACTCTAAAACGTCTGAAAAGTAAATTAAGCTTATCCTTAATGGTCAAGCATTTATTCAACCCATGCTTATGTGTGAAGAAGGTTTGGTTGCACCAGAGCGGTTTGAGCATCTTTCGGAAGAATTCAAAAAAAGACATAACATCTTTGTTGGAAACACGAGCATACAAGTAATTTAAGGGTGGCTCCTAAAGCTTGCCAATTTTACTCAGGTTTGGAACTAGTTAGTAAGTGAGCAAGCTAAAATGTTAACGAGACCGAAAATCATCAAGTTCGGATTTTAACCAAGCCTCACTGCTAACCGATGCTTTACCTTTACAGTGAACTTGGTAATGACGCCCACTTAACATGCTTTTTGTTGCTGAGTACATGATAAAATCTTCAGCAGACTTAATATCGTCGGTGTAATAATCGGCTTTCTTTTTTATATGTGCGGCCGCTTCTGGTCCGTTGTGCATTGTGCCATTTCGTTCATATTTACACTGCGTTGATTCAACAAAAGCGAGCAGGTGAGCAATCTCTTGTTGAGGGGAGGCCAATGCATAATTCAGCGAAAGCAATTGGCTGGTGATTAACCCGCATAGAAACAGTGTTCGCTTCACGATCATCCCTCTCATCAAATTAATTATCAAAAATACCAGAGATCAGAGTTTATAAATGGCTTTCTCTAACAAAGAAAAAAGCTGTGAAAATTCTTGTTCAACGGTGTCACTCTTCCATTCTGATGAATGAAGTGGGTGATGGTAGCGCACGGTACCAAAAAAGAAGCAGCGCGCAGCAATAGCACAATCCTCAATCTCAAAGACACCTTCTGTAACGCCATCATTCAAAATCGACTCAACTTGCTGCAACAGATGGTTGATGTGTTTTGATTTTACGTGCTCTGGTGTTTGTTGTGCCAATGATGAATACGACTCAAACAACTCAGGCTCGCCAATAAAAATGCTTCTCTTAATGGCCGTTAACGCCTCAAACCACTCTCGAAGCCTTAGTCGCGTTGTTCATTTCGACAGTCGTGTGCCGTCAAAACGTATCAGTAACTTCTCTCACATGAGCTTGTTGTACCGTGAAGACAATTTCTATTATGGCACTAATGGTGAATTCCAAATGTGCCGTAACAGTACCGAACCTCTTGATTATGAAGCTTGTTTAAATAGTGATGAACCGTGGTATTCCGCTTGGGGATACAAGGAAGAAGGGAAGGTTCATGCGAGGCTGACCTACAATCCATATTTTGACGAAATGTTGGATTATGCCAAATCTATCACAGCTCTATAAAGTCGATATTAGAAGGACACCAAAATGTATCAAACACCGAACCCTGCATTGTCGCTGGGGCTGATATCGTTGCTATCGCTGTTGTTTGCTGGCCCAGTAAGCGCAGATTGGAAGGAAACGGGCTCACACTTAAAGTTGGTTGACCTGTTAGACAGGCAAGACGGCTATTGTATTGATGTTGCTAACAAAGCGTTATCTCAATGGCAAATGGTTAAACCAACGATTCGTTAGTTGATGCAAGATTATTGACCATATTCGGAACATTGCTTTTTCCGATTATAGTGAGCAGTCGATCAAAATGGTGACAGATAAACTTCGTCGTTCTGTCTGTTTTTTAGAGTGTGGTGATATCTCAAGAAAACAGAAATATGACTTTTCATCAGTGGTTTGCCTCTCAGGGGGTTATCCTTAGCTTATAGAAATCACTGTATCCAGACTTACGTATTTGTATACCAGATACTCCTTTTTGACAGGTAACTTGTTCTTGGCCCCAAAATAGCGGCAAGATGCTCGCGTTATGCCTTAATGTGGCGAGTACTTCTATTAAGCGTTCCTTAGGTCTGCCTTGAGCAATCGCGTCGTGTACCGCGTCGACGTGGTGATCAAACTCATCTGTGTCAAAGATGAAACGAATACCTGTCCCTGTAAGCAACCACTCGTATGCACCGTATTGTAATGGTGGCTCAATAAGGTCTTCAACAAGTAGCAAATCCGCTTGTTCTTTTACGAGTTGGGGTTTACTAGCATCAGATAATTCTACTAGCTCTACTCTTAGGCCAGTTTGACCAATCAAAGCGATAAGCCACTCACTCATTCTCTCTAGGTATTTGATAGTCCATTTTGGATGTGTCAAGACAATAGTGCCTGTAAGCTTTGGTATATCGCTCACTGATTCTGATGCTCCAATTAGATCCATTACATCCAAGTCACTATGCGCTGCGAATTCAAATCGACGACTCTCCAGAAACTTAAACAAGCTTTGCCACGTTTGATCGCTAATTGAACAGCTGGGGCGGCGGTTATGTGCCAAATAAGAAAAAGCTTGGATCGTGTAGCTTTCATTATCATCGGTGTCTTGGTTATAACAGAGATGCTTATCGAGCTCCTCTCCTTGGTGGGAGAGGGTGATTTGGTCCAACAGTGCTTTTTTAGCGAAGTAATGATGGTGTTTTTTCATCACTATCTTATCTTCTTCCCAGTATTCTAGCTTAAATGGGCCTGTCCCGATTGCCACACTTCTCTGATTACTAAAAGCTTTGTGACGTCTTGATACGATAGATGCGTTAGCAGTAGCGAGGCAGAATATGAATAATGGATTCTCCTGAATAAGCTCGATACAGATAGCTTGTCTTGTGTCATCAAAGCTGACTTTTACGACTTGTTGAAACAATCTTTTTACAGGGCCGTCTGTTGCTACCAACTGCTCTAGCGCAATGATGACGTCTTGAGCTTCTAGCATAAGGCCATCATGGCTTCGGATATCCGGGCGAAGCCAAATATAGATAAATTTCCCGTCAGTTTGGTAGTCACAGGCTAAGTGGGGGCTTAATTGACCATTAGAATCAATAGTGAACAGGGTATCATAAATACTTCGTATGACTTGGAGCTCTGAAAAGCGATACGTCACAGATGGGTTAAGTTCATTAACCCAAGGATATTGGCTTATGATAAGAGAATTTGCGTCTTGATTTTCTTGTGCGGCTTCCGTCATTGCTTGGCTAAGTGCACTCGCTGCAACCGCTTTATACGTCTCTAGGTATTTGGGAATAGCATCGAAGTTACCGCTACTAATTTCATGGTGGATAGTTCGATACAGGGCTTGATGCATAGAGATCATTACTTTGAGAGTACTGGCTTTACCGCGACCTCGGCCTGGTATCCATTTTATCCAACCACAGTTATCTAGCATCTTGAGGATGTTGGAAGTATTACGTCTAGAGGTGGCAAAGACGGCTTCCAAATCATCTAAGCTAACTTGATGCAACTGAGAGTGATTGTAATGATTTAGTAGCTGACTCAATCTACGAAGACATGTTTCGGTCATTTTGCTATGCCACGGTTTGTTTAAAAGATAAAGAGGGGATACTTAGATTTAAAACCTAATATAAGGAATAGCCTTAAAGTTGGCTTAGAATAGCCATGCTATATTCACTTAAAAAGTATCATTTCTGTTTTAGATAAATATATTACTACTATTTTCTTAAAACGGCTTATGTTTTTACTTAATTTATTAAGATAATTATGTTCTCTTAGTTATAAATATATTAGTTATTAGTTTCTGATTTTTTATCTAAAAACTTATCGGTGAGTAAAGTTTATTCAGATTTGATTTTTATCGCTGAATACGAAGGAGAGAAATGCCCCTAGTAACTAGTGAAAATTAACTAGGGGCTGGGGTGTTAGTCTACTTTTGGAAAAGTAGTAAATATAGTCCATTCATCTTTGACCATACCTTTATGCCCAATAACGGTAGCTGTTACTCGACGGTTTAAAGCGTGGCTTACATCATCCGTGCCTAATTTGACTAAATGAGTATCACCAAAGCCTACAATAGTTAGCCTTTTCTCTGAAATGTTCTGTTTAATTAATAGATTACGTACGTTGCTTGCTCGGCGACGTGATAAATCAAGGTTATAGGTAGTGCTTCCAACCTTACTTGCATAACCTTGTATCTCGATAGAAGCCGTAGGGTACTTCTTAAGAAATGTGGCCAATTCAGTAATCTTTTGTTGGAATGCTGAGTTAATGCTATCTGAATCATTAGCAAACAAGATCTTAAGTTGATACTGTTCTTCTTTGTTTAGGTAGGTTTCGCAGCCATCATTATCTACTTCGGCACCAAGCGGGGTATTTGAACACAGATCGCGAGCATTGATAACGCCATCATTGTCCAAGTCTTGCAGGTCAGCGACCTGAACGGCTTCTGGAGTAGGAATGTAATCGAACTGATCCGTTGCAAATGCGCTATTTAGGCTCATTGTAGTTAAAGCTAGAAATTTTAAGGTATTGGTTTTCATCGTGTTTAGTACTCTACTGGCTGAGTCCATTCTTGAGGGATATCGACGCGCAATGCATCAAGTAATTTTCCTGTAGAAGTTAGAGTTCGGTATTTAGCGTATTGTTGAGCGAACTGAGTTTCGAGATAACTTTTTCGTGATTCAAATAACTCATTTTCAGTATTGAGCAAATCAAGCAAGGTACGTTTACCGATGCGGTATTGTTTTTGGTAAGCAATAACAGTGTCCGACATAAAGTCAACATGCTGACTTAGGAAGGTTTTTTGCTTACCAGTCAGTTCTAGAGCACTCCACGATAGGCCTAGTTCTTGTTCAACACTTCGGTAGGCACGCTCACGTAGATCTTTCGCTTTGTTGAGTTGGTAGGCCATACTGTCAGCGTTTGCAGAATCTCTGCCACCATTGTAGAGGTTGTAACGGAGACGAAGCATCGCCGTAGTTTCAGAGCTGCTACCTTCAATACCTCCTGCATCATCACGCCAACTTTGTGCTGCTTCAACAGAAACCACTGGGAAGTAGTTAGCGTCTGTTTGCTGGTATTGGAATCTTGCAGAATCAACATCAGCTAATGCTATTTTGATAACTGGATGGTTTTCAAAAGCTTGATTTTTAGCCTCATCTAAGCTGCTTGAGATAAAGTTTTGGTCCGCGCGTGGAAAGATCAGATCCTGAGGTTTTTCGCCCACTAATCGAATAAATGCGGTTTGTGCATCTTTGTAGTTGTTTTGTGCCGCTAGTAAATTGCTGTGAGCCTTTGCTAGACGCCCTTCAACTTGAGTCAGGTCTGCAATTGAGCCAATTCCCGATTGTGTACGTTTTTTGATATCAGTATAAATACGTTCGTGCGTATTTAGGTTGTTTTCAGAAAGTGTAATGAATTCCTGCGCCTCAATTACGTCCAGATACGCTTTAGCAACTTGTAGAGCCGCATTTTGAGCATCAGCCAGCAATTGATAACGCACCGATTCTGCGTCTGCTGATGTACGATCTATATCGTATAGAGTTTTTGAACCATCCCAAATTAGTTGGTTAAATGTAATTGAGGCGTCTTTACGGGTCATGTCTGTTCTATCTGCAGAGTTCGCAGAGTCTATACCTTCATAACCGATACTAGCGTCTAAATCGATAGTTGGTTTATACGCGCCACTTGATTGGTCAATGATGTAGCGTTTGCTCATATATTCATTGAACGCACTCTTAATCTCTGGGTTGGTTGCAAATGTAACTGCTACAGCCTGCTCTAATGTCTGTGCACTTGAGTGAAGGGGTATTAACAAACCAAAACACACAAGACTAATACTACTAAGCTTCAAAGGAAATCTCCCCAAATAATTCGCAACGCTAATTATTTTTAATTTATGTCTCAATATAGAAACTGTAAGAACTGAATATATTAAAGAAATGTTTGTATAAGATCTGGCTTTGTAAATTTAAACCATCATCTTTCAAAAAATGTAATTGTCGGAACAAAGCCCTAAAAATAAGCCGCATAACATATGTCTTTATGGAGCAAAATAAAACAACTTTAAAACATGAAATTTATTGGGGAAAAAGTGCATGTTTTACGTTGGTCAATTAATGATAAATTATCACTTATATGTATCACTGCCTGAAGTAATGCCCATTTCCTGAATTAATCGAGGGGAAGGGATTATTTCATCTGCTCAATGGGGTAATAATTTTGGTTGGAAAGTCAAGCTCAGCTACAGATAAGTATGTTGTAATCGGTAAAGATGGTCACATTAAAGTAGTTGAATCTAAGGATAACTTGCTTCCGGGTGAGATTGTCGTAGAGACGTTAAAAAGTGGCTCTCTAGCTTTAAACACTTCCGTAGAAAGTGGTGATACGAACTCAGATATACCTCTTGTAGTGGAGGACATTGTTAAAGCCGTCGCGCAAGGCGATGACCCAACAGAGTTAGGAGAGGAATATGCCACAGCTGCAGGTGAGCAATTAGGTTCTAGTTTAACGTCTTCCGGAACGATTGAACGTTCTGGAGCTGAACTTCTGGCAAGTACGTTTTTTGAAACAGCAGGCTTAGACAGTGATACCAAAGATTTACCTGAGGTACACCGTTCTTCTGAAATAGATAGTAGTAGCTCCACGGCGTTAATTGATGGTGACGATGCGGGCGCGGTAAGAGAAGACGTCACGCTGACCACGAGTGGTAACTTAACCGTGTCTGATCCTGATGCAGGCGAAGCGGTCTTCCACCCACAAACCGACGTTCAAGATGGCCACTGGGGTACGTTCTCTATCGATGCCGATGGCAACTGGACGTATGAGTTGAACAATCGCCACCCAGACGTGCAAGCGTTAGACGCCGATAGCGATCCGGTGATCCGTACCCTGACAGTGACGTCGGCGGACGGCACCCCTCATGACGTGGTGGTGACCAT
>NZ_VTYA01000027.1:0-30819 GCF_013114135.1 Vibrio sp. 03-59-1 | reverse complement strand
TTCAGTCAAGTATGGGGTGTTGCGCACGGAGTGGTTAGAACGCAACTAACAAACAATTTAAGAGTGACTCCTAACGCTTGCCGATTTTACTTCGATTTGAATTTGGTGTTTACGGTGCAGTGGTTTAGTTTGGGTGTTATAGCGTTGTCGCACCTTAATTGGGCGTTAGTTTGCTAGGAGGCAAGCAGTCAACTAGCCTAAATTCGCTCTTACATCAGAAATAGTAATAAAGAGTTTATTTTCTGCATCTTGAAACGCTTGGAATTCATATCGCTCGTAGAAGTCTTTTGCACCGTCTTTGGCGTCAACAATGACTACAGGGAATGCAACGCTATCACTGGCTGCTAGTAGCTTTCTAAGTGCATCAATAAGGAGCCACTCGCCAAAGCCTTTACCTTTGTAGCGTTCATCGACTGCTAAACGGGCAATTAGACCACCAGAAGTCGATGATTGGTGTTTTTTCTGTATTGGGATTATCCACCAATTAAAACAGTAGGCATCCCCATTATTATGGTTCCACCATGGGCGGTGAGATCGCCCATTCGAGCGGCCGGTTTACTGTTTACAAGCACTGTGGCGCTGCCTTTTACCACACTATCTGGTGGTCCAACGCAAATGCACATTTGACCTACGGTTGCTGCAGGCATATTGCCGATGAGCACCGTTGTTGGCATGGGAAGCAGCGGCCCCCCTACATGGGGAATCGGTACGATGGCTGGAGTTTGCATTGGACACATATGCATGTCGGTTGCTCTGGCTGCTGGTAACATTTAGCTCTCCAAAATTTGACCATTACCACCTTTGGCAATGTCTATTCCAATATCAATAAATGTCTTATAACGCGCTTTTGCTTGCTCTCCATCTGGAAGTACGGCAGTTAGGTTAATACTGCCCGCAACTGCTTGAGCATATAAATACTCAGGAGGAGGCACGATAGGATCATTAGGAGCAGTCATGCTTCCTCCACTCCAAAATGCCGCTTGTGCAGCCCAGCCAGCACCTGAATCTAGGCCTGAGGTTTCGGCCATTTCTTCTGCAAATCGGCGATTGGTTTCATCTGGGTTGTGTACCCATGATTTAGCGGCTTGAATTGCATTTGCTTCTGCTTCGTTCCAGTCATGACGGCTTAAAGCGCAACAACTTGCCCACCAAATTGATTCACGAACAGGTAATGCATGCGCGAGGTAAGTCACCGCTTCTGAAAATAACTCGTCATCAAAGGCGGCATAAATGAGGTCGAACGGTAAAAGGTGCTTTTCTGCGAGAGGTAACAGCGCCGCACTCGCCTCAAAAAGAGATAACACCTGTTTTGAATCACTATAGGGAACTTTTAATAGTTTCATTAATTTACCTTGGCTATTGCCCCTTGTATTTTGACCATGGCGCCCGCTTTAACTTCTGTCATGGCGCTACCATTTACCGTTACTAGCGTCCCTTTCACATCGGTTTTGCCTTTGCCCTCAATGTTAACCATTGACGCTTTCATTTCGGCTTTTCCTTTTCCATTTATTGAAATCGTTGGCGCATCTAATTTAATTCCGCTGGCAGAGATCTCTATTTTACTGGCTCCAACTTTTAGCTCTATTTTGCTTTTCCCAGAAATCGAAATTTTACTACCATCTACAATCACAGATGATTTGGCTTTTAGCTCTGAATTGGCACCAGATTCAAGGTTTACGTTTTTATCACTTTTTGCAGACAAGTCTTCTTTGCTGTGCATTATTAACTGCTTATCAGTGGTTGCACTGATATTTTCTTTGGCAATGAGCTCAGAAGATTTCTCGATAGTAGATGTCACTTTGCCTTTAACGGTAGTGGTTAGATCATTATTGCTATCGATTAAAAGATCTTTCTCGGCATGCAGATAGATGTGCTCTTTGTCTTTTTGATCTTCGAAGCGTAATTCGTTGCCTTGCTTACTGCTTCCTTTTGGTGTTGTTCGAGTTTTTATGCCACTTTGGGAAGCTGACGAATAAGCGGGTGAGTTCGTTTTATTGTATATTGAGCCAATCACCACCGGTCGATTTGGGTTACCATCAATATATTGAATAAGCACTTCATCCCCCACGCGAGGGAGAAAAAGGACGCCAAACCCTTTGCTTGCCACACCTTGAGAAACAGGAATCCAACAGGAGGTGTTTTCGTCTCCTTTACCCGCTAAATCCCAATGAAATTGTATTTTGATTCGACCATATTTATCCCTGTATATCTCTTCATTCTTAGGGCCAGTTACTGTTGCTGTATGTAATTGCTGTGCCGCTGGGTAGTGAATGTAAGGAGGCCTAAATGGTGTTTTGACATCACAGCATTGAAACGAATTTTCGTAACTTACATTTCGACCTGATTCGTCTGCCATAATACGATGAACAATATCGGTAATAAGGTACTCTTGATTAAGGCTTGAGACAGGATGCTTGTCTAATTTAAACTTTGCACCGCATGATAAGTCATTAATAGTCGACGTTGCGGAAGCTTGAACTTTTGAGTTATCCAGCGCTTCCATTTGCCGCTTTACAACATTGCGAAGATCGCCCTTATCATCAAAGCCTTGCCCATAATAATAACTTGATAAGGACTGAGGCGAATCACGATGTGAACTTTTACGCTCTCCAGTATCAAAAACTTCGGCTAACTCTTGATTGTGATCCGCTAGGGTTAATTTTGCGGTGCCGATACTATTTTTAATTTTCCAATTTGATAACTGATGATCATTAGATTGGCTTCCACCTCGAAAAAACAGCTTTCCGCCGTCAATTGATGCAAAGGCATGATTCGAATCCCCAATAATAATGACAGGCTTGTTGCCTGAGTGATCAAGATGGTAGTGCCACCCTTCTTCCGCAAGCAATCGCTGAGCGAAGCTCAGATCACTTTCATCCAATTGAATGCAATAATCATGTTTTCTTCCGGAACCAGTAACAGAGAATTCGAAGAAACTACTAAAGTTAGAATTACCGAAGAGTGATTTTAAAATTTGCATGGTCGTCATATTTTGAAAAACTTGGCGATTCATACGAAAATGTAAGAGGCTAAGAGGGTCTCTTGCTTCTACTTCATAGAAATATAACGATTTTTCAATGTTATAACTTTTTAACTCAATACTGGTAACTAAACCAAGAAAAGTACGAGTGTCATTCTGTTGTTTATATGAAACCGAAATGTTTTGTCCAAGCACATTTGAATCTATTTCATCATTTGCAGTAATAGATAATGTGAGTTGCGCTCCTTGTGAAAGGCTATCTTTAGATTCTAATTTTGAAGCAACATAAAGCTGATTATTGGAAAGCTTAACCTGAAGTGGACGAGTGTTGTAAGCCAATTCATTGTTGGTCATGGTTTTCATTATTCCTTCTAAAAGACAAGTGAAATAACATGTTTAAGTGTTGCTGATACAGTATATATCGAAATCGTTACTATAAATAATAAAGGTAAATCAACCATAACCTAATGTGGGTATTTTTTCATCTAAATAATACTTATATTAACACTTGATGGATTAGTTTATAAGATTACTGGTTGGATGAGTTCTTTTATAGATGGTGTTTCTTAAAATTATTCTATGTAAACAGGTGGTTACGTATTATCTAATGCCGGTTGCTGTTATCTTGTCTTAAATGACCACCAATAATGGCTTAAAAAAACTTTATTATATATCTCATATATATATAATCCGATTTAGTTAAATATGATATTTAAATCGTATTGATTAGAAGAAAATTAAATCAAACAAGTTTCATAATTAATTTAGCGTGACATTTATAAGTAAATGCTAATTTATAATGAATTAATAAGGCTTGTATTATCACACTTCTTGTTCGATATTTGAGTGCTTTTTATTGTACTCATCTTTTGCTTTTATCTCGTGATTGCGAAGACCGAAAGGGTTTGTGACTTTAAGAATAATAAATCTGAATTTGGATTAAAATGCTACTTTCACTGAAAGATGTTTCGCAACTAATAGAACCAATTTCCGCAGACTCACCCTGTGGGCCTTATTTGAAAAATAATAAAAGTGTCTTTCGCCCATTACGTAATGAATTTAATGTTGCGCAAACATCGTTGCGTAAATTAAGTCAAAATCCAAGTGCGGAAGTACTTGATGATTTAAAAGATGAAAATCACCAAAACTGGCTTCAATTATCGGAGTCTCTGTTTGATCAGCTTTCAAATTCTAGCCGAGATATTGAACTTATTGGTTGGTTTTTTACCTCTCAAATGTTACTCGATCCATCCTTAAATAGTGCTGCTAATACCCTGCATTGGCTTGCTGAATTAGTTGAGCATCAATGGGGGCATCTAAACCCAGTGATTGCGTCGGGGAAGCTGAAAAGTGACACCGAAGCCGGATGGGCGGCGGAGCAAACTCGAGCGAAAGTTAAAGCGTTTTTCCAAATGGTTGGAGACAGTGAACAAAGTAGCTTGGTGTATGCACCGCTTCTTTTACAGCCCTTGGTGGCTGACGTTTCATTCTTTGAATATCAGAGCTCAGAGCAAAAAGGGGCGATTAGCCAACTAAAGCAACACGTTTCTTCGAATATAGCGCATGAGCGTACCGAGATACTTCAAAAGCTTGAAAGTGTGCATCGTTGTTTTGTGGAGTTAGAACGCTTAAGAAAGACAACACTAGCTTACTCGCAAATATCAGGTGTAAGTGCACCCAATTTTGGTTTTCTGAAAAGTTTACTGACTAAGTATGACTATGCGTTGCAGCAGCTCACCAATATGAAATTTGAGCCGAAAAAGAGTGCCACGACTCAAGGTGCGCAAAGTGAAGGTGCCAATGAAGCGCCTTCAGTTGACGAGCCTACACCGCAAAAAGCACAACTTTCGACGCAAGTAAGTGCTCAGGAGGGGCTCATGAATTCCGAACAATCTTCACAAATATTCTGTTCTAGCAACCTAGCTGAGACCGCGTCGACCAATAGCATGAACCGAGACTTAGCGTTTCATCAATTACGTGAACTGTCAGATTATTTTCGCCAAAGCGAGCCACATAGCCCCGTATCTTTTTTACTCGAAAAAGCAATTCGATGGGGTTACCTATCTTTGCCTGAGTTGATGAAAGAGATGATGGAAGAGCAAGATGGGACAAGCTTAAACAATATTTTTAATGCCGCAGGATTGAATCATCTTGATCAAGTTTTGCTGCCGGATGTGGATGTTCCTAGCGTCGACATTAGAAACCCTTTAACTTTTACGTCCCCTTCACAAAATGTTGAGTCGGTAAAAGCTGAAGAACCCGTATCAGAGGCTTCCACTGCTGATACTCAATCACAACAAAAGAGTGAATTACAAGCGTCATCTAGTACATCAACTGCACTAGCTTGGTAACAGTATTCTCACCAATAAGGAAGAAAGATTATGGCAAGTATTTACATGCGTGTTGAAGGCCTGAATGTTACAGGTGGCGCTACAATTAAAGATGTAAAAGCATTAGAAGGTAAAGATGATGGTTGGTTTGCAATCTCTTCTTACTCTTGGGGCGGTGTACGTAATGTAGCGATGGATATCGGCAACAGTAACAATGCTGATTCAGGCATGGTAGCGATGAGCGAAGTTAACGTTTCTAAGCAAGTTGACGGTGCATCTGAAGATCTACTTTCTTACCTATTCAATCCTGGTAAAGAAGGCCGCACGGTAGAAGTTGCATTCACTAAGCCTCAAAACGATGGCCAAGGTGCGGATGTTTACTTCCAAGTGATGCTGAAAAATGCACGTTTAGTGTCTTACAACGTTAGCGGATCTGATGGTTCTCAACCATACGAAAGCTTAGCTTTGTCTTACATTGAAATTTCTCAAAAACATAATTATGAGAAAGAAGGCGGCGAGATGGTTTCTGGCGGTCTTGTTACTTACAGCCTACCTCTAGGCAAAATGACTTCTGGATCGAAGTAATTACTATTGCTAGGTGTCTTACCTTAGGTAGGGCACCTAATTACGATCATCAATTGATCTATTAGGACCCATCTATGGCATTGAATTCACAGCACAAACGTGTGAGTAAAAACCGCGTTAGCATTACTTATGATGTTGAAACAAATGGCGCAGTAGAAACAAAAGAATTGCCTTTTGTTGTCGGCGTTATTGGTGATTTCTCAGGACATAAACCTGAGTCAGATAAAGTTGAACTGGAAGAACGTGAGTTTACCGGAATCGATAAAGATAATTTCGATACCGTTATGGAACAAATTAATCCAACGCTTTCTTATAAGGTTGATAATAAGTTAGCCAATGATGATAGTCAGTTTGAAGTCAGCATGAGCTTTCGTTCAATGAAAGACTTCCATCCAGAAAAACTGGTGCAACAGATTGATCCGCTAAAACAGCTGGTTCAAACCCGTAATCAATTAAAAGAGCTGTTAAGCAAAGCTGACCGTTCTCGTGATTTGGAAAAACTATTGAAAGAAGTTCTGCAAAGTGCAGATGCTATTCAAGGTTTAGCGGAAGAGCTAGGGCTCAACAACGAGGGAGCTGAATAATGTCGACTGAACAACAAACTCTCGAACAAGCCAATGTTGAGAGCACAACAGCGAGCTTCTTGGATCGTGCTATCACTGCGACTGCACAAACGCCAGTTGATACAACCAAAGAGTTGCTGGGCATTCTAACGTCTCAAGCGCTTGAAGGCACTGTTACGTGGGATAACAACCTAACGCTAACGATCGAAAAAGCCATCAGCGCCATTGATAGCAAGATTTCTCAACAATTGTCTACAGTAATGAAAAATAACGACTTCCAAAAGCTGGAAGGTACGTGGTTAGGTTTACAGAAATTGGTTAAAAACAGTGAGCTTGGTCCTGACCTTAAGATCAAACTGGCTGATTACACCAAAGATGAGCTGCTTGAGCAATTTGAAGATGCTCCTGCTATCGATCGCAGTCGTTTTTTCACCATGGTTTACCAAGAAGAATTTGGTACGGCTGGTGGTCAACCATACGGCGCCTTAATTGGTGATTACGAGTTTGGCTACGGTGATGAAGATGTTGCGTTAATGCGTTATATGGGCGAAGTGGCTTCTGCATCACATTCTCCATTTATTGCAGCAGCTAATGCGAGCATGTTCGACTTTGGTTCATTTGCAACTTTTGCTGATGGCAAACCTGTCGCGGCTGGTTTTGATTCTCCTGCTTATGCTAGTTGGAATGCTTTCCGTGAAAGTGATGATTCTCGTTATGTCGCACTGACGCTGCCTAAGACGATGGCTCGTCAGCCATACGGAGCGGCAACCGTACCAGTTAAGTCTTTTGAGTTTGAAGAGCTGAACACTCGCGAAAATGGGCAACAAATTGTTAAAGATGACTCTGATTTCGTCTGGAGTAATGCCGCTTATGAATTCGGACTTCTTATGACTCAAGCTTACACTCAGTATGGCTGGTGTACGGCTATTCGTGGTACAGAGAATGGCGGTAAAGTTCAGAACTTACCTAATTTCACTCACTATTCAAATGCGGGTGATTTAATTCAACAGTGCCCAACTGAAGTGAACCTGACCGATGAGCGAGAGAAAGAGCTGAGTGATCTTGGTTTCCTTCCACTGGTTCATTACAAAAATACTAACTTTGCCGTATTTATGGGCGCACAAACGACACATAAACCTAAGACTTATGTGGATCCTGATGCGACGGCGAATGCTGCAATCTCTGCGCGACTTCCTTACACGATGGCAAGTAGCCGCATTGCTCAGTACCTGAAAGTAATGGGTCGTGATCGTATTGGTTCGAACCTTGATCCAAACGATGTAGAAAAAGATCTGAATACTTGGATTAATCAGTACGTGAATCCAAATGCGATCGGTAATGATGCGAAAGCACATCATCCGCTTGTAGAAGCGAAAGTGACTGTTGAAGAGCAAGCTGGCCGTCCTGGTGCTTACTCTGCCGTTGCTTATCTTCGTCCTTGGTTACAAATGGAAGAGTTATCAACCTCGCTACGTATGGTTGCAAACATTCCGGGTTAACCCGATTCGGGGATGAAAATCCCCGAATAGCTTTGAATTGGACAGTTGATGAATACTCATAATAAGACAACAGAATCCCCCCATCAGACTGCTGATTTGCCGTGGAAAAAGCTTTTAGAGCTTGCACAAGGTGAGGAAACTGTTCAATTCAAAGCTCTGTTAACACAAACTATTGCAGGGCTAGACCACCTGATTAGCCAGCAACTTAATGAAGTGATGAGTCAACCACACTATCAGCAATTGGAATCAACGTGGTTGGGGCTACAAGCGCTCACTCATTTACCCGTTTCTAATCGTCGAGTAAAGATTCGCCTGCTTGATTTCAGTTGGAAAATGGTCTCGAACGATCTCAATTACTCCTTCGACATAAAGCAGACCGCCCTGTTTAAGAAACTCTATTCGAATGAATTTGATACGGCTGGTGGTACACCATATGGGATGGTAGTGGTTGATCACCGAGTTACGTCAGATTATGCCGATGACGGTGAGTACGATGACCTGTACACATTACAGCTTTTAGCTGAACTAGCTGAGCGCTCTTTATGCCCAGTAGTTCTCGGGGTCGATGAAGATTTTTTTGGCGATGATATTAATCGTCAGCTGAATGATAGCTCACGGGCGAAGCGAATTTTAGAGAGCCGTGATTTTATGTCGTGGCAATTGTTAAGAGACAACCCGGCATCACGTTTTTTGCATCTGGCTTTACCTGAATATTTGCAGCGAGAACCATATCGGCAATACCTCGCGGGGTTTATTTATAACCAGCACAATGCCAGAGAACATTCGCTATGGGGTAATAGTGCGTACTTGTTAGCTATGAATGTTATCCGAGAGTTTGACCGAATTAGCTGGTTTGGTTTTTTGCGTTCATATAATGAAACGGGCTCATACGGTGCGATAACACAAACGGATAAGCCTTTATTCGGCAAGGTGGATATTTTTGCTGAAGATGATGGTTTTTGGGCAGAGCAAGGCTTTGTTCCTTTATCGAGTTTGTACCTTACTGACCAAAAAGGGTTCTTTAGTAATCAGTCGGTCTGGAAGGCGAAAAATGATACTGAACGTATGCTTGGCATGTTGCAAACCAACTTAATGGCGTGTCGATTTGGTCATTACATTAAAGCTCAAATCAGGGATCAAGTGGGGCGTTATGATAGTGCCGAAGATTGTAAACGCAGTTTAGAGCGTTGGTTGCAGCACTACATAAGTGAAGTCGATTACGGGGAAGATTCTGTGATGGCGCGTTTCCCATTGAAAGCTTGTGAAGTTCGTATGGAAGAAGATCCAAGAGACAGCACTCGTTACCAATGTCAGATCATGCTTCAGCCTCAATATCAGTATGAAATGATGGATGCCCAAGTCGTACTGAAGACATCGGTATCGAGCCAAGAAGTTGGAGAGTCCGCATGAGTTTGATGGCAAAGCTAGAGGGTAGCTGGCAAGACGATATTGATGGTTTAAGAGACGCAATAATAGAAAACGTATGCGCATTAATCTCATGTAGAGCACCAATTTGGTCTTCAGAAGGCATTCAAACTGAAACAATGAATGGTTCGATTGTGCATATCGGACTCGGCAACGCCACCCGTTCACAAAGTAAATCAAACAGTGATGTATTAGTGGCGGATATTGCAGAGCTAATCCGTTTGTATGAGCCAAGATTGGCACATGTTGATATTGAATTGAGTGATCAGCCATCTGGGAGCAATCAGCTGCAGTTTCGTATTTCAGCCATCATGCATTCACAGCTGGGGGATGAAGCCATTGTGTTGGATTCTTTATTGGATTTTAGCCGAAACAAACTTGATGTAAGGAAATCGAACCTTGTCTGATTCATTGTTGCAGTATTTCGAACAAGAGCTGAGTTTCATTCGCAGCGAAGCAACGCAGTTTGCAGAACGCCATCCGAGTTCTGCTCGTGCGCTCGGCATTTCAAAAGACGGGGTTGATGATCCACAAGTTACGCGATTGATAGAAAGTGTGGCACTGCTGAATGGACGTTTACAAAAGAGACTCGATGAATCGTTTCCAGAGTTAACTGATAGTTTAATTCGCTTGTTATTCCCTCACTATTTGCGTCCGATTCCTTCGTACAGTGTGCTGAATTTTAACGTGACTGAAGATGCCAGTGCGACGCACCGTATTCCGGCGGGCACGGAATTTGAAATTGGTGATGAAAGTAATAAAGCACTGTTTAGAACAACGAAAGAACTCGATCTATTTCCTGTTGAAATTGAACAAGTAAAGGTGGCGTTTGCACCATTTGAAACCACCAAACCAGCAGGTGCCGAACATGCAAAGGCATTGATTGAAGTGACCATTTCAGCCGTTGATGAAGGAATCGATATCTCTCTGCTTGAAATGAATAAACTGAATCTGCACTTAAAGGGTGAAAGTAGTTTCGCTCTTAAATTGTACGATTTATTGATTCATGGTGCGTCCCAAGTGTGTGTGCAAACAGATAGCAAGCGACATGTTTTGGGCAAACAAGCCATTCAACCGATAGGGTTTGATATCGAAGATACGATATTACCGTATCAGGCGGCCAGCTTTGGCGGTTTCAAATTACTGACAGAGTTTTTCGTTTTTGCGGATCGGTTTAATGGTTTTACCGTGGACCTTAATCAAGTCTTAAATCAATGCTTAGGACATCGCTTTACTCTACAGATCTACGTTGATGAATTAAGTGTCGATGTTGCTCGTAGTTTATCGGTTGATCACTTTACCCTTTTTTCTACCCCTGTTGTTAATTTGCACCACATGGTCGCAGATCCTGTAGAAATCGATTTTTTGCAGAAGGATTACCCAATTGTTCTTGATGCGACTCAAGGACAAGATTTAGAGCTGTTTTCCGTCGATGAAGTGGTGGATGTAACAACTTCTGAACAGGTCACCGTTCCTCAAGTTTACGGTGAGAAATACAGTGATTCTCAAAGTGGCTTGCGTTGGCAGTTAGTACAGAACCTACTTGAAAGTGGTGCCTTGAAGAGCGTACTGAATGTCGCGGATCTAGAACACTCTAGTTTGCATAGTTCGAAGCAAACATGGTTAGTGAATGCCACTGTAACCAACGGTAGCCGAGTTGGTTCGTTACCAATCAATAGCGCCGTTGCATGCATGGAATCGATCACGATTCCTGCTGAAATGAGTCTACTTCGACGTCCTTCAATGCCGATCCGTAGTAAGGACAATAGTACTAATGTGTGGTCTTTACTTTGTCATCTTCATTTTAACTATCACGCTATTTTAGGCAGTGATGATCCGAAGTCGACGTTAAAGAATGTTTTCGAATTGTATAACCACAACCACAGTTCACAAAATCAGCTTTATATTGAATCTTTGGTCGCCATTGACCAAGAGCAAGTGGTTGCGCCTATTCGAGTTTCAGGCCGTACCTGTTTTGCTTATGGAACTAAAATTACCGTGACACTTGATCCGACGAATGTGAACGGCGGAATAAGCATGTTTAGCCACCTTCTTGACCGATTTTTTGCTTTCTTTGCTGGGTTTAATAGTTTTACCCAAGTGGATATTAAATTTGAAGGGCAAGACGCGTTGTATATCGCTTTCCCGAGGAGAACTGGATGCAAGAGTCTTCTCTAATGGATTTTAAGCCGATGACAAACCGTGCTGATCTTGAGCGCGTATGGCAATGGTTTAAGCATCAAGCGGACAGTTTAGATGCGCGCCCTAGTGTACGATTTAGTGTTGAATCGCTGCCAGCGCATTACCAGAATCAAGTGACTCAAGTCTACGCGGACCACACCAATCATTATGTGGTGAAAACATCTTTACCTGGCCTTTCTGGGAGTCGAGCGAGCATGCCTCGGCCCATGTATCAGCAGGCTCTCGCTGCACAATTTGATTTAGGAAATGAGTCGGCCCTTGAGTTTTTTGACACCTTTAATAATCGTTATTTTCGTCTCTATTGTCAGGTGCAATTGAAACATGACTTAACCAGTCAGATGGAAGAAGAGACCTTCACGTGGAACCAGCACCAGCAGTCGATGACCTCCATGTTGGCGAGTTTATGCGGCGTGGCTGAGAACCGTGACTTTTTACCGCAGCGACATCTTGTTCAATACACCGGGCTATTGGGATTAAAGCTTACTTGTCCTATTACGCTGAAGTCGCTGTTAGAGGACTATTTTGAAGCTGAATTTCAAATTGAACATAGCGAACTTGAGTATCAGCCATTGACACCTTGTTCGTTAAGTAAGTTAGGCAAGTCGGGTCAGAATACCCAGCTAGGGATGGGGGCATTGCTTGGTAAAACCACACCAATGCTAGGTCAGAAGCTGAGTATAAAAATTAGACCCAGAGATTATCGTCACTATTTGGCCATCCGGCAGGATAAAAAAATGGTTAAAGCGATCGATCATTTAGTGCGTAGCTATATGGGAATCAACATTAAATACCATTTATATATGAGCGTAAATAGCCAGTACTTACCCCGAGTTAAGCTCACCAGTATTGCTGACAAAGGGGTAAGAATAGGGCAGTCGGCTTGGATGAGCAGCCGAGAAAATAAAAAGCGATATGTAGATATGCCACTCACGATTAGTTAGGACAGATAATGATAAATATTGAATTACAAAGCCTGGTCAAGCGACTGGCACCAAGCGTGAAATCATCGTTAGAGTCGGCCGCGGGAGATTGTGTAAACCAAGGGCACTATGCGATTGAGCTAGAGCATTGGTTCGTTCAACTATTACAACAGCCGTCTCAAGGTTGGTCTGCCGCTGTAGAGAAGGCCGCGATAGCGAAAGAGCGTTTAATCGAGCAGCTACAGGATAAACTGTCGACTTTAGGAGGCGGTAATGATGCCTCGCCTGCGCTATCACCACAACTAGTTGAATTGATTAAAGATGCGTGGATGGTTGCGTCTTTAAATCATGCTCAATTGATGGTGAATGAGTACCATTTATTACTGGTTCTTAAGCAGCGTATTGAACAAGGCGCTTACAACGGCCCATTAAGCCAATGGCTAACACTATTGTCTTCAGAGTGGTTACGTTCACAAGCAAACGTGAGTTCAACGCCGAGCAACATAAATTCGACATCGAGCCAAATGGCTGAGCCATCATTAGATTCAGCAGGAACGCCAGCGCTGGATAAATACTCACAAAACTTAACTGAAGCGGCGCGAAATGGACTTTTAGACCCGATTTCTGGCCGTGGTGATGAAATCCGAAAGTCTATCGATATCTTGTGTCGTCGTCGTCAAAATAGCCCGATCTTAGTTGGGGATCCTGGGGTGGGTAAAACCGCTATTGTGGAAGGTTTAGCACAACAAATTGTCGATGGTAACGTGCCTCCGGCGTTGCAAAATGTAGAGTTAAGAAGCCTTGATTTGTCGCTTTTGCAAGCGGGTGCAAGTATCAAAGGTGAGTTTGAAAATCGACTCAAAGATGTAATCAACGAAATTAAGCAGTCGACGACTCCGATCATCATGTTTATTGATGAGGCTCATACGCTGATTGGTGCTGGTGGCGCTGCAGGTCAAAATGATGCTGCGAATATTTTAAAGCCAGCGTTAGCGCGCGGTGAGTTTCGCTCTCTCGCGGCGACAACGTGGGCTGAATATAAGCAATATTTTGAATCTGATGCTGCATTAACTCGTCGTTTCCAAGTGGTTGCAGTTGGTGAACCTAACGAAAATGACGCCGTACATATGCTCCGTGGCGTCAAAAAGAGCTTAGAAAAACATCATAATGTGAAAGTGATGCAAGAAGCGATTGATGCGGCTGTCTCACTCTCAGTTCGTTACTTACCAGAAAGAAAGCTACCAGATAAAGCGATCAGCTTACTCGATACGGCGTGCTCACGAATTGGTTTAAGCCAAAGTGCGACACCAAGCCAGTTAGAGGCCATTGAAGAGCAGATCCAATACACTAGAAATGAGATTGAGACCTTACTTCATGAGGCTGCATTATGGTCGATTGATGATGGTCAAATTGAAGTCGCACAAACACGATTAATTGAGTTAGAGCAACGTCGAGAAGCATTAGCGAGTCGTTGGGAGCAAGAAAAGCAGCGAGTTGAGCGAATCATCGAGCTACAAAATGAGCTTGATGCACAGTATGTAGAAGGCAACGATATCGCTTTACACCCAAGTAAAGCACTGCTGGCTGACAACATGTTGGAGTTAAGAGAGATCCAAGGTGAACAGCCTCTTGTGTTACCCCAAGTATCGCAACAGACGATTGCAGAAGTGATTGCACTTTGGACTGGCGTGCCAGTGGGCAACATGCTTGCTGAAGAGGTGGATTGTCTCATGCACCTTGAAGAGCAAATTGGTGAACGTGTGATCGGGCAAGTCACGCCTATTGCAGAAATTTCTCAAGCTATTCGTATGTCTCGCGCAGGATTAACCGACCCTCGTAAGCCAGTTGGCGTATTTCTTATGTGTGGTCCGAGCGGTGTCGGTAAAACAGAGACGGCATTGGCGTTAACCGACCTACTTTATGGTGGTGAGCGAAATATCACCACCATCAACATGACTGAATTTAAAGAAGAACACAAAGTATCAATGCTACTGGGTTCACCTGCTGGTTATGTGGGCTATGGAAAAGGTGGTGTGTTAACGGAAGCGGTTCGTAAAAACCCATATTCCGTTTTGCTGCTTGATGAAATGGAAAAGGCCCATCCCGGTGTCCACGATATTTTTTATCAAATCTTCGATAAAGGTTCGATCTCCGATAGCGAAGGGCGAAATGTCGATTTTCGTAACACGATCATCATCATGACATCCAACGCTGCCGACAGTGCTGTTGTGAATGCTTGTGTGAACGAAAGACCAAACGTTCCAGAGCTGACACAAACTATTTTTCCTGAATTACAGCGTTTCTTTAAACCTGCGTTTTTAGGTCGAGCAACTATTGTTCCATATTTCCCACTGAACGATGAAGAGATGGCAAAAATTGCGAGCTTATCTCTGCGCCGTATCGAAAAACGAGTGAGGGCGCACTACAACGCAACCTTCAAGTATGAGCCGCAAGTTATTGATTTATTAGTATCTATGAATCAATCACCGGAAACGGGAGCTCGTGCTATTGAGCAGTTAATTAATCGACAATTGATGCCAGAACTGGCCAATCAATGCATTGTCAAAATGAGCCAAAGTGAGCCGGTTAGCGCGGTTTATATCAGTGTTCAAAACCAGCAGTTCCATATAGATATTCAGTAAACAACACTCAAAAGTGAGTGTTGTGAAGTGGAGGAACTCATAGTAGCTCTCCATTTATAACGATTATAAATATACGATTTTTTTGTTACTCGACTCTTAATATGCTTTTTCCATTTAGTCATTGAGTGACGCTTGTTGTAGGTAAATAAAATGCAAAACGAAGTATTTTCACTCGCTCAGTTAGAGTGGATCCGTAATAACCTAAAAATTGCAGTGATTCATGGTGGTGATAAGTCTGAAACTCAGAATTATATTTTTGAGAATTTAAGCCCGCGCTCAACGAAGACTTATGCACCTGTCGCTCATGATATTGCGAATGCATTACGCGAATCTGGTTTTGAGTCTGTTGACGTTTTAGCAGAAGACATTCACCTAGCTCAGCAGCTAGAAAAGAAAAAAATAGATCTAGTCATTACGAACAGCGGTGGTTTACAAGGTTTTGATTCAATGTGTCACTTACCTTCAACTCTTGAAATGCTTGGCGTGCCTTACGTCGGGCATGCGCCAATGACCGCAGGGATCTTAGATAATAAACATCTTTTCAAGCACGAGATAAAAGCGGCAGGTTTGCCTACTGCCCCGTTTATTACCGTGGGGATCGATGAAGATTTTGACAGTGAGAGTAATCAAAAAGCACTTGATGAAATTGCGTGCCGTTTCCCTAAAGGGTTTGTCGTTAAACCGGTATCAGGGCGAGCATCAATTCATGTTTATCCTGTATTTGAGCGAGCAGAGCTTAAATCAGTAGTCAGTAAAGTACGAAAAGCAACCAACAATATCGTGATGATTGAACCTTTTTTACCTGGACGAGAGTTTGTCGTTGCGGTAGCTGGAGAGTACATCTTTAAAAATGGCGCGTTAACTCAATCGACAGCCCCTCTCGCTTTCTCGATAACGGAACGCATTTTAGGATCAGATGAGCCAATTTTTACTTCGATGGATGTTAAGCCAATCACTCAAGATCGTTTAGTTGCCGTCAATGAGATGGGATTACGTACTCAGTTAGCCGAAATCGGACAGAAGATTTATCGCCAACTAGGGCTTCAGACGTTAGTTCGAGTAGATCTACGTATGGATGAGCGGGGTAATTTGTATGTTCTAGAAACGAATCCTAAACCCGACCTTAAGCGACCAGAAGGTAACAATGTCAGCTTAGTTTGTCATGACTTAGAGCGAGAAGGGATGAACTACTCAGATCTTATTCAGTCACTTGTGTTTAATCGTTTATCGTTTTTAAAAGCGAAGCGACCGATGGCGTTGAATCACTGCTTTAACCTTCAGTTCGATGAAATGGCTGGCGTTTAAACGTGGGTTTTCAGACCGTAAGGCAACATAGCCGTTTAATACTGGGCGCACTGCTGGTTATCGTTTCTTTATCGCTTGTTTTTGTTGTGGGCTATGCACAAGCATTAAAGAGCTACCAGCAGCAGAGCCGCGATGCGGTATTCGCACAAACGGAAGCGGCGCGAATTGGATTGGAGCAGATTTTAAGTTCCGGCGTACCTTTGCAAGATATCGCAGGGCTACAGAAAGTATTGTCTCCGATAGTCGATGCGGATAGATCGGTTGTTGATATACGCGTTATATCGGGGCAGCAGGAACTGTATCGATATACCACCGCTGAATTTGATGGCAGTCGTATATCGATTCCATTACGCAATAAATTTACCCAAGTTGGTGCACTTGAAGTGCTGCTTAGTGATGTTGAAGTGACCAAAGCAATCAACGAAAGCTTTGCCCCAATGGTGTGGCTCATCGTGATTCTGGTTGGGCTGTTTGTGTTCATGGTACTGCAAAGTCAGCAAGCTAAAATCTATTTTACTGCATTTGGCATCGTCTTTGTGGCGATGTCGTTTAGTGTGATTTTGATGGTTGGGGCTTTGTACAAATCAGGTTTAGAAAATAAAGCTAATTCGATGGCAAACATTGTCACGCATCGCCTCTCTCCAGTGCTGAGCTTGGGAATCGATCCAGATCGAGTCAGCGGTATGGATGAGATGCTTGCCAGTTTCCGCCAATCGAATGATGAAGTATCCAGTATCACGGTTGAACATCAATCAAGAACGATTGCTCGAAGCGCGACCGAAGACGAAATGATGGGTGCAGAAAGTGTGGCTCAATTTCCCATCTCTGATGAAATGGGAAATCAGGTCACGATCGCATTCCACCCTAATATTTTGCTGTCCCAATTGATCAATGTACTGAAAAACTTCGCCATTCTGTTCGCTGGGTGTGCATTTATCTGTTTTGCCTTTATTCGATTATTGAGTCGTTCTGATAAGGATATTCAAGCCGAAGTCGTTCTCGCTCAAGTGAAACCTTTGCTACTGGTTACGGTATTGATGGAGTCGCTGATGGCGCCAGTTTTACCACAGTATTTGGCTGAAGTGGCGGTTACGAATGGTTTAGATGCCAGTTGGACATCGTACTTTTTCACTCTGTACTTTGTCGGCTTCGCATGCTCGTTATTACCAGTATCCAGGTTGGTTGAGCAATACGATATTCGCCGCGTATTGGCGACCGGTATTGTGTTGTCGAGTTTGGGCTGCTTAGTGCTAATGTATGAAGAGTACTTAGCGCTTATTTTGTTGGCTCGCTTTATGTCTGGTGTTGGTCAAGCAACCATATTTGTGGCAATACAAGCGTATATCTTACGATTTAGTGATAAGACGAATAAAACCCAAGCCGCGGGCATCATTGTTTTCTGCTTCAATGCTGGATTTATATCAGGTGCCGGTATTGGCGCGTTGCTAGCTGATACGCTTGGTATCACCGGGATTTTCTTATTGTCGGCTTTAGTCGGTGGTTTGATGTTTGTATTTAGCATGGTGTTACCTTCAATGGCTCCAGATAAGCAACATGCTGGAGGGAGTTTACGAAACTCTCTACAAACGATGTTTTCTGGTTGTGCCGCGTTACTTCGTGTACCTTCATTTATACGAACAATGGTCTTAGTGGGTATCCCAACCAAAATGATGCTGACTGGTGTTGTTTTTTTCGCGGTTCCGATTCTTCTTGGTGAAAAAGGGATGTCGAAAGAGAGCATTGGTCAGGTCTTAATGGCTTACGCTTTTGCTGTCTTATTTGTGAGTGGGAAAGTCGCGCCGATGATTGATCGTATCGGCTCAACAAAGTGGGCTCTATGTCTTGGAAATCTGATTGCGTCTATCTCACTAGTGATGCTTGGTGGTGTGTTTTTAGTTCAAGATAGTGCTTTTGCTGTGCTTATCGCTACTGGGTCGATGCTGGTGATGGGGTTAGCTCACGGGTTTGTGAATGCTCCAGTGGTGACTCATGTGGTGAACACAACCAGCGACAATGATGCCAACATGGTGGCAACGACCTATCGATTTTTAGAAAGATTAGGCCATGTTTTCGGTGCCATTGTCGTTGGACAGCTTCTAATGCTGGTGGGTAATAGTGCAACATTTTGGGTATTGAGCGGCTTCTTCTTTGTTGCGAGTCTCTCGCTTTGGTTATTTGACCGTCCAAGTAAGCAAGGAGACGGCGCATGATACTTCGTCTGTTATTACCGTTGTTCAGTTGGTTGTTATTGCTGCCATCCTCTCAAGCCCTAGCCGCTGTCCCTGATTGGTTAGGGGCTGATTTAGAGCAGTCGAGCAAGCATTCGTGGGAGACGGTCTCTAATGGTCAGTATGTTGACTTTATTCCTCGTAACAAATACCCAAAAGTGTGGGTGTTAGTGTCTCGAAAAGCTAAATCGTATGACACGGCGCTAGCAACCATGCTCAATGTTTTTAGACGAGAGTTAGGTAATGCGACTTTTCGGGTGTTCCTTCTTCCTGATAGTGATGAGGAGATTCTCCAGTGGACGGTATTGGCAGAAAGTAAAGCGGATTTGATCTATACCGTGGGTTCTAAAGCAACAGTCAGGCTACACCGTTTATATGCGGGTAAGCGATTGCCGGTGGTCTCTGTTAATGCAAAAGACCCTGTGTTACTTGGTCTTACTGATGGCTATAAAACCAGCCACAATAATTTTGCATTTACATCATTAAATCTACCTGCGGATATTACGCTTAATTTTCTGCTTAAATTTAAGCCTGAGCTGAATCAAATTGGTGTGTTGTACGCTAAGAAAAACACCAGTGCTTACTTGACTCAATACTTACCGTTAAAGAAAGAAGCGCAAAAGCGTGGAATTGATGTGGTCACCTTTGAAGTTGATGAAAGCCAAGCGACCTCTTCGTTACAGACTGTTATGGAGTCTCAAATCGCCACAATGCAAGCTGCAGGTGCTGAGCAATCCATTTTGTGGTTAACCGGCAGTTCAAGTCTTTTATCCCGAGTGGATGAGATTAACGAATGGGCTCAAAACATACCTCTGCTGACGGTTGTACCGGATGCGGTCAATAATACTGAGAAGAGTGCGCTGATGTCTGTTGGTGTAAGTTTTGAAAATAATGCGCACCAAGCGGCTCTCTATGGCATCAGTATTTTACGAGATGGTATTAAACCTCAGGCTCTTCCTGTGGGTGTGCTATCTCCGCCTGATATCTCCATTAACTTTCAGCAGGCTGAAGCCATTCAAGCGAAAATTCCTTTTGTACTAATTGAAATGGCGAGCGATCTTTATGCGCCAAATGGAAATACTATTCGTGCTGCCGGTATGACAATGCAAGGAGAAATACAATGATCAACTTGAACGTAAGGCTTCAAGATTCATCGCTTCTTAGCCTTGCTCAACGTCTTGGTAAGCTTGCAATGGTGTCATCATTTTCAATTGTTTTTACTTACTCTCAAATGGCATTCGCTTATGGAAAACCGGAGCGTTTATTGCTCGCGACACAAGAGTGGTTTCCTTATCAATACCAAGAAAATGGTGTGATGAAAGGCCCTGGGATAGACAAAATTAAGTGTGTGATGCGTGTGATGAAGCAGCCATACCAGATCACAATGACCACCTGGGATAGAGCACAATTGCTGACGGAAGTCGGATCGCAGCACGGTTTTTTTCTTGCTTCTCATAATGTTAAGCGAGATGACTATGCCGTTTATACCGATCAGCTTGAACAGCAGAATTGGAGCTGGTTTTCACTGTCTGATGCGACAGATGTGAACAGCGCTATGTTCAAAAGCCAAATTGAGGTTGTTGCTTTATTTGGTTCCAATAAATGGTTTTGGTTACAGCAAAACGGTTACCGAGCATCGATGAAACCGCGCAGCGCCAAAGCCATGATAGAGCTCATGCTAAAAGGCGATGTTGGCGCCATTCTAGGAAATGATGCAGTGATAGAAGAGACCATAAAACAGATGGGCATTAGTTATCGGGCGATTTCAAAAACACGTGTGAAATCACAACCTTTAGGCGCCTATTTTTCTAAGTCATTTGTAAAAACCTATCCGCAATTTGTTGATGAATTCAACCGTGCAACACAGCAGTGTAAGGGGAACTAACATGCCAATATCTATACGAATTATCAGCTCTCCAGATGGTGAAAGCATTGCTGAGTGGAATAAAGCATTTCCTGAAGAGGGCGGAGTTATTGGTCGCGCTTATGGAGTGACCATGCAACTGAGTGATGCCAGACGAGAAGTATCAAGTAAGCATGCTGTGATTAATAAAACGCACCGTGGCTATCAAGTGGCTGATTACAGCACGAACGGCTTATTTATTAATGGCTCAAGCCGGGCTTTAGGTAAAGGCAATCAATCTGTGCTGAATGATGGGGATGTCCTCGATGTCGGGCGTTACCGATTGTTAGTGTCTTGTTTTATTCCGGAACAAGCGCGTGCACAAGAATTTAGTGAAGCCTCTTCTGATGGTTATGGTGCTTTTAGTGACGATCCATTTAGTCATGGTAATGATGCCGAGTTTGGCCCGGCCGATCCAAGAGAAATGGAAGGGTTGTATGCGGCGGTTAGCCAAGACGATTCAACGAAGTATGGATCATTTTCTAAGGGAACCGCGCGAAATAGTGATGTGGTTGAAGAGGACCCTTTTCAAGTAACAACGAAAGTGAAGGCGACACAGCATCACGAATTTAACATGAATTTCAGTGCGATCGATGATGACCCATTAGCGGAGTCTGACTTCTCATCAACCTTTCCTGTAAGTGCTGATAATGAACCGACACCAGCGACGATCTCTACGACGCAAGATCGTTCGATGACTCAATTTCGTTCAAGTGAAGCACGTATGCAACAACAAATGGACAAAGCACTAGAAATGGCTTTGAACCGTTTATTGATGGATATCTCGCCGCAAGCGCTTGAGTCGATGTTTGATGACCTGATGGCTCCCCGTTTTTGGCAGAGCAAACCGAAATATTGGGATATGTATAAGCGTTATTTTAGTCGTCAAATGGATAACCATGATTGGCAGATTAAATTTCAAGCCTATTTCCAAGACGCCATGCGCTTGCAAAGAAGCATGGAAGGAGAGAACTCATGAGCCGACTGATTACTGTTGTGATGATTATGTTGTTATCGGGCTGTAGCTTCTGGGGGCAAAAAGATATTGCGCCTCAGTTGGTGTTGAAAATAAAGGCGGCATCCAATATTAACCCTAACGTGGAAGGAAAACCGTCGCCAGTTGAAGTGAGAATTTACCAATTAAGTGACAGCCAAGCCTTTGAACAAGCAGAGTTTATTCAACTATATAACGATGCTCAGGGTGTGCTTAAATCGGAGGTGTTGCTAACACGAGAACTGGCTAGTGTTTTACCTGGTGAGGAGCGGAGTGAAGTATTGCCTTTCGCTTCTGAAACGAAATATATCGGTGTTATTGCGGGTTTTGCCGATTATCGAGAAGCGAAAAACAAAGCCATTTATCAACCGATTGTTTTAGGCTCAGCAGCAATTAATATCGACCTAGATGGTATCAACCTGTCTATATCAGGTGAAGAGGAATAATTATGGATAAGAATAAAGTCGTCTGGAGTGAAGGTATGTTTCTTTCACCTCAACATTTTCAGCAGCAAGAGCGATACATCGAAAATTTCACCCGTGAATTCGCTGGTCAAATGACCTCTCAATGTTTCGGCCTGACTCAATTAGAGCTGGATCGTTCAATCTTGAATATTGGAAAAGTTTCTGTCCGTAAAGCAAAAGGAATCTTTCCTGATGGCACGCCATTTGAAATTAAAAGAGGACTGGTTCTAGATGTCCCGAAAAACACCGCTCATAAGAAAGTATACCTGGCTCTTCCGCTTTCGATGCCAGGGGTTGTCGATGTAGGTGAAGGACAGAGGTTAAGGAATGCACCACTTGAGCATCGTGTGTTTGATAGCAGTCGTGAACATAGCGAACCCGTACTGTTAGAGTTAGCTGAACTCAATATTGAACTCAAACTAGAAGGTCAAGAGCTTCAAGATTACACCTTGATTGCAGTGGCTGATATTAGCGAACATAAATCAGAGGGTGAGGTGGTGTTGAATCAAGCCTTTGTGCCTCAGTGTTTGCATTTTGGCCAATCTAACTATCTAAAAGATTGTGTAGCCGATGTTTTTTCTCAAGTGCAATATCGCGCACGCACAATTTCAACCAGATTACAAAAAGAGCACAGCAGTAAGAGCTATCAAGCTCTAATGCGAGATTATCTATGGCTGCAAGCGTTAGGTGCTTGGATGCCAAAGTTACAACAGTGGAATGAAGATCCAACCTTATTGACTAAATATTTGTATCTTGAGTGCACTTCAATGGCCGGGCAACTTCAAGGACTAGAAGGAAAGATGCCCAAAACGTTCATGTCTTGGGATCAAAATGATCTGTATGGTGTTTTCTCAGCAGTTTTTTCTGAGTTATTCGTGCTACTTCGTGAGGTTCAAATTGATAATGTCACTACGCTCAAGTGGGACACACAACTCTTTACCAGTCGCCGCTTACTGCGCACGATTGTTCAAGATAGAAGCCTGTACAACGAAGGGCGGTTTATCCTTGTTGCGACCTCTACTATTGGTGCTTCTCGTTTAAGTGAAGAGTTTCCTCAAGCAACGAAACTTGCGGGTAATAGTGATATTGCTGGCTTGGTACGAAATGCACTTTCCGGTGTTCCTTTACGTAATTTACCTTACGCTCCTGCAGAGCTGAAATCGAAGAATGATGCCGCTTATTTCGAGCTTGATACTAAATCTGAGCTTTGGCAGTCACTTGTGAAGAAAGACGAACCCATTGCCTTGCATATCGACGAAAGAATTGACGATATTCATGTCGAGTTCCATGTGATTAGGTAGGTATTCGATGACTGGATTATTTAACGAAGAACCAACGATAGTAATACACCGTAAAGCGGCAGAAACCGCTCATCAATCGAATGATGAGCAATCGTTACCCGCTGACCTATCTGGTACTGAGCGTTTGATTGAGACCTTTGCGGTATATGACAGCCCACTGCTTAATGCCGCGACAGAACTATTAGGCATGTTGGTGACTTTACCTCGTCAAACCAACCCAAGAGATATCGAGCGTTTTAGGCAACGCCTGCTCGATGCCATCGTCGTTTTTCGTCAGCGAGGGCTTTATCTTGATTACCATCCGAGTGTGATTGAAAAAAGCTGTTTTGTGTTATGCGCAGCTTTTGATGAAGCGATTCTATATACCTCTTGGGGAGAACAAGCTCGCTGGGAAAATCACTCACTATTAAGCAAAGTGTTTTCGCAGAGAAATGGCGGAGAGGCTTTCTTCGTTTTGCTAGAAAAAGCGAATCAGCAACCGGCTAAGTTAGTCGATTTTCTGGAACTGCAATATGTTCTTTTGATGTTGGGGTTTAAAGGTCGATATCGACATGAAGATGAAAACCAACTGCATGAAATAAAATCAAACGTGTACGGAATTATTCGGAATTATCGTGCTGAGAATGTGTTACTGGTGCCTAAAACGCCAGAATTGATCGTAGGTAAACAGCCTTGGCGAATGCTCAGCTTAAGCAAAATGTTGGGTCTGGCTGCACTGTGTCTTGGTTTAAGCTATGGCGCGTCGGAGTACTGGTATTCAAATCGAAGTCAACCGATCCTGCATCAATTTAGTGCTATTGATATGTCTGGTGTCAGCTTAAAAAGTGAAAACCATGATCTTATCTATATCAGCACCGATGCCGATATTGGCGAGATTGAGTTAACTCCTGTTCATGAAGAGGAGCCAAAAGTGCAAGTTGCTGCTGTTCAGTGGGAAGTGATCTTGGCTGTCTTTACTCGCTCTTCCGATGCCGTACGTATGTCTACGGAATTACAGAAAGCGGGTTATGAATCATTCACTCGTGAAACCGAACATGGGATAGAACTATTTTTGCGTGCGGGCGACAATTTAACAGTGATCCGTAAGTTAAAGAATGAACTCAATGTGCGTTTTGGTTTGAACGCGACGATTAGAAGAGCGCAGAAATAATATGATTAAGAAAACCCTCATTACATTGCTGGTGATCACTCTTTTAGCTGGGATCGCGTCATCATGGATTCTGCTTCCAACAGAAACATGGCTGTGGATGCAAGTCATTATTAGCGTAAGCGGTGTGATCGCTTTGTCTACTATTGCCGTGATGTGCTATCTATGGCGTAAAAAACAGCGTAATAATCAAGATGCGCATGAACAATCTATTTTGCTTAAACAAGACACTAAAGTGATTCAGCAGCTCTTTAAATTAGCGGCAAAAAAGATCCGAGGCCATGGATCTAATAAACTCGATAGCCTCTATAGCTTACCTTGGTACCTAGTTTTAGGTGGTGAGAAAGAAGCCAAAAGTGCGCTGTTACTGCAAAATGGTTTAGAGCCTGTATTAGATAAGCATCTTCAAGATAGCGATACTGAGCAATATTTAAAGTTTTGGAGCAGTGATCAAGCGGTAGTCATTGAAATCGGTCACCGTATTTTTGATAGCGAAGGTATAGACGAAACATTATGGAATATTGTTACTCAGCAATTATTAAAATACCGCCCGAGACAGGGACTTAATGGTATTGCTGCTGTCATTGGTTGTGACCGTTTATTGCAAGGTGACCGTAAAGAGCGTCAGAAAATAAGTTCAAACTATCAAGAAGCAGCACTATCAATGAGTAGCGCTCTTGGTCTGACGCTGCCGGTATTCTTCTTGTTTTCTAAAGCCGATACCATCGCTGATTTTGTTGAATTTTTCGAAAGCTTCTCTGGGTGTGATGTTGAAAATCCATTCGGTGTTACTTTTCCTTGCGACTCATCACAGCGCTTCGATAAGTTTAAATTTGATGAGCTGAGAAGCGATCTCTTAAAATCCTTAGCGGCTCAACAATTTGAATTGTTGAGAAACATCAGCAGTGAAAAGTCAGGTTCGGTGATCGCACTCCCATATCAATTACGGATTTTCTTTGAACGAGTCGAAGAGTTACTAACGGATATTGGACGAGAAAACCGTGTACGTGAAGCGGTATGGATACGTGGCTCATATCTACTCTCTTCTGGTCAAAAAGGCAATGAGTTTGACCTATTAACACAAACCGTTGCTGAGCGTGCGGAATTCAATTTGTCACTCACTCGTGAGCAAGTTTCTGGCCGTCGTAGCTATTTTACTTCTCGTATTTTTAGTCACGTTATCTTGCCAGAAAAGGATATCGTCGGAGTGAATGAGTGGCGTCATGCGGGTTATTTAGTTGCACGTACTGCGTCACTACTGTTGGTGATTTCTGCCGTTTCTATGGTTGGTCTCGTATTGAAAAATAATTGGAACCAAGATGAGCAATGGCGAGCTGATGCGATGACTCAGTTACGTTTGTATGGCAGCGATATTCAGCGCCTTGAGAGCAATTACTCATGGTCGGATATGATCGCGATATTAAATGAATTACGTATTGTTGCTGACGCTGGCGTTATGCCAAAAGCTTGGTATCAACAAGTGAGTATTAAGCAAGGGGATACGGCTGAGCGTATATATACGACTTACCAAGAGCAACTGAACCTTATTTTATTACCAAAACTGGAAGAGCTTATTAGCAGTGAGCTTTATGTTTATGTCAATTTAGGTAATCCAAGCAAGATATTTGAAATTTTGCGGTTCTATCAAATGTTATTTGATAAGCAATACCTCAATACTGAAGAGGTGCAAACTTATTTGCTGGATAATCTAAAAGATCAAGGCGATGTTTCGTCGAATGATATCAATACACTGTCTGTTCTTATCGAAGACTTATTTAAGAGCAACTACAGTGGAAGTATTACTGCAAATAAAGAGCTAATCGCAGTTGCGACCAATAACTTAGATGGTTTATCACCGGAACGACTCATTTATGCCCGAATCAAAAGTTTACCTGAATATCGGAAGCAGGTGGATATTCGTCGTCAGTTAGGTGAAAAATTTGATTCAATGTTTGAATTTTCAGATGGGTTTCATGGTTATTTAGTGCCTGAAATTTTCACCAAGCAAGGTTATAGCCAGATTGATTTAACGGCTAAATCGGAATTGCTTCGTAGGCAACTTAATGATTTTAAAGCTATTCAAGGTGACGTATCTGGTACGTCTATCACTGAAATTACAGATTTAAGTAAACAGATCCAAAGGTTGTACTTTGCTGATTATGTTTATTATTGGAAAGATCTACTTAATAACATCCATATTAAGACACTAGGTTCGAGTGTTGATTTTGCCTACGCATTACAGAATGCCCGAGAGCCTGCTACCAGTCCGATTCTCGATGTACTTGGAGCTGTTGTTGTCAATACGACGTTGGCAGTTGAAGAGCAACCAGATACGAAAAGTAATAAACGAGTCGCGTCCCAGTTGGGCCTTAAGAAAGTATCTAAAGGGTTAAAAAAGGCCGATAAAATTAATCGCGCTGTCGGTGATAAATTATTACGGCTACAGCCTTCTTATGTGGTTAACGAAGCATTTATTAACTATGCAAATTACGTTAATGGTGCAGGAAAGAAAGGGGGGGCCATTCCTCTTGATTCGCTCATTCAAGAATTTGATGCGCTTAATCTCTATTTTGACAGTGCATTGAGCAGTTCAAATCCAGGTAAGGCATTCCATGCGTACGCACTTGCTCATGCAGAAGGGAGTCAAGATGCAATTGAACTCTTTAAACGTCAAGGAAGTAAAGCGCCTAATCAAGTGGCGAAGTGGGCTAAAAACATTGCAGACCAATCATGGAAACAGGTGGTTTCTGGAAGTGTTGGTTACCTTAATAAGCAGTGGGATGAGCAAGTGTACCAATTTTATGCGGCTGCCGTGGAAGGGCGATTTCCATTTTCCGAGCAAGGACGAGGTGAAGTAGATCTTAATGACTTTGTACAATTCTTTAAGCCTCAAGGGAGAATTGACCAATATGTCGATACGTTACTTAAGCCTTTCGTGTATTGGGATAATGGAACATTAAAGCTAAACGAAGTGGATGGATTAACATTGCCAATTAGCGCCGAAACACGTCATCAATTACGCCGGGCTCGACAGTTACGCCAAACCTTTTTTGGCCCAACTGGTCAGGAGTTAGCGATCAAACTTGCGTTCCGTCCAAGTTCTATGAGCACGTCGGTGACGGCGTATCAAATTCGCGAGTCAGAAAGTGTCTTTAGCTACCGTCATGGTCCAAGAGTGTGGACTGAACTATCGTGGCCTTCAACAGCGGTCGATGGGTACCTAACGACCAACTTTTATCAGGGTGAAAACCGTGTGGCGACCAGATCTTATACCGGCCAGTGGGCACTGTTTAGAGCGTTGTTTGATGGTCGGTCGAGCAAAACGTCAACCCGACTGGTTAGCAAATGGGATTACAAACTCAATGATAACAATATTGTTATTGATTACACCTTGAGAGATTCAAATGAAACTTTAGATAAGCCTATGTTTAGCGAATTTTCTTTACCAAGAAAGCTGTAGCGCTAAGGAGGTTAGATGAAAGCTGAGTCATCATTAGTAATCGGGGCTCACTTTATATTAGATGAGCAGATTAATTGGCATGAAATAGGGAAGTGTTATGCCAACAAATCAGATTTTGAACGAGAGTTCGAAGCGCTTAAGTGTTGCAAAGGGCTCTACATACAAGAGTTAGTTCGCGCAAATAAAGGTGAACAGCGTTTGTATTTTAAATATTACGACAATGCTAAATCACTTGACCGTTTGGATATCACCCAAATCGATCTTTTTGTATCTGTTTTGCCTGCGGTTGTTCGTGCTATTGCTCATTGCCATAGCAACGGTTGGGTTCATGGTGATGTAAAGCCTGCGAATATTCTGTACTTCCCGGAAACGGGATCAATTCGATTAATTGATTTTGGTGCGAGTTTTCCATCGAAAACTTCTCGAATAGAGTTAGAGGTGTGGCAATTTTCTCAACAATACGCACCAAGAAATCAACGAAAAGGAATTGGCTGTGTTGAGGAAAGAGATGATTGGTTTGCCTTGTTAGTAATGGTAGATCAAGTGATTAGTCAGATTCTAGATAAGAAATTACAAAAACGAGCGTCGTATATTCGCAGCTCGATTAAAAGATTGTTTCATCCGGCTCTGTCGAATGAGATGAACTCAAATAATGATAATAAGTAGGAGGCACTATGCCCGTTTCGTTTTCTGAAGTATTAAACCATACAGATATGATAGGCTGGAAAGCTCAAGAAAAGCTAGCCTATGAGGGAAGAGTCACAATAATAAACTATTTATCAAGTTTAAAGGTTGAAAGGGCGCCTGCTGTTGGTTTAGACCTGGTTGGGAACTTTGTTATGGACCCGACAGCCGTTACTGATGCGTGTGGGACTGCAAAAAAGTTGATTAAGGAACAAGTTAGTGACATTTTGCAGAAATCTCAAGTACTGTTAAAAGTCACTAAAGTAGCGGAAAGCGTAAGCACTGCCATTCATCAAAGTAGACCTGTCAAATTTTTCAAGTCAGTCGGAACGTCAATTAAAGAAAAAGTAATCTCAACTAAAGACAGCTTAATTGCGAAGCTAGAAAAGTTGATTCAACGTTTTTGTAGTAATATTTTAGACAAACTTAAAAAAGCTTATAAAGATATTAAATGGGTCACTAATTATTTGGTGGACATTTCTCTGTGGCTAGTTTCTTCAATCGTTGGTGATTTGAGCGCTCTTATTCCAGGCTTGGGTTATGTTCAAAATGCAGCAGATATATATAAAGGAGCAAAAAAAGCGGTTACTGGGTTAACAAGCTATTTCTCACTTAAACTATCAGGACGTGGGGTTCGATTGAATGATGGATACCCCGATATTATTGCTTATGACATCTCTTCTCACATGGCTTGTAAAGGGTTTCTTGGTATAAAGGATGTTGGTGTTAAAATAGGTCAGATTGCAGCGCAAGCAGCTGGTGATGCAGTCGCTGCTGTAGGTGGTGTTATTAATTATGTAATAAGTGTATTAGGCCGAATTACAACAGCCATTGATTACATAATTCAAAGAGTAAATTTATATCGTGTAAAGGAAAAAGCTAAGAAAGAAAGAAATAAATTACTTAACACTAATAGTTTAGCGCTTAACGCCAATTTATTTAATAAATGGTTTGCGGAGTCGATGGCTTTAAGCCCCATTTTGACGGCTCTTTTGATGCATTCCAATACAATTGGACACCCAATGGTGTTTCTATCACTATTGGATCGATATGGTCGTTTAACAAGTTATTCTCAGTCGAACTATGACAAAGGCACTGTTCATATAAATAATATCAAAAAGCAAGCTTTAAGTTACATAAAAGAATATTCAGATCAATACTCTGTAAAATTCACGCCCGGTTTGCAAGTGCATAAAGATTTGTTGGATGCTTCAATGTCGTCTACACCTCAAATTCATAGTGTACTAGCTAACCCATATAAAAATTAATAAAAGGATTTATTTAATGTGAATGAAATTATGCCACTTAGTATCAAGCTTGAAGTGCGACATTTTCTACAGGTGCGCATGAATATACTCCATTGGCATTCTATACCCAAGCCTATTGCGTGGGCACATGTTTAATTTATGTGCAATTTCATTACAGAGCTTCTGTGTCACATGTGACATAGAAGTTCGCTTTGGTAAGTATTGTTGTATCAAACCATTAGTGTTTTTATTGGTCCCTCTGTCCCATAAATGATATAGATTTACGTAGTAAAACAAACAGTTATCGTGTTTTTCTAGTTGGTGTAGCCGTGAAATTCAGTGCTATTATCTGCTGTAATTGTCTTAAATGGTAAATCTGAGCGCGTCATTATTTGACTTATTCTAACGTTGAGTGATTCGCTCGTTCTTTCGTCCATTTGCCCAATAAAAGTGTAGCTAGTTATTCTATCGACCAAAGTGACAATACAGTGCTTGGTGCCCCGGCCAATGACCGTATCAATTTCCCAGTGACCAGGCTCTTTTCTGTACTCAGCACCTTTCGATCTTTCGGTGATATGACGCTTGTTAGCCAGGCGCTGACGGATCCTTCATAATTTCCCTAGCCCTGCATTGTGTGTCAGCCTTTGATATTCGAACATTCCCCACTGGTATTGAGAGTCGTTAATTTGATATCGCCGATGATTCCGAACTTCCCTTCCTAGGCGAGGTATTGATAGGACTCGACGGTGTTTAATGCTGTTGGCTTGAAAATCAAAATGCCATTTTGCATGGACTGCAATGAGGCCATTCCACCACATCAAGATTTCAGCGAGCGACGCAATAAGAAGCAGTATATCTAACCGCTTAGTGCAACGAGTTCTATTGTGACGAAGTGCGATCCCATATGCGGTACTTTTCAAATCACGGAATGCCTCTTCAA
>NZ_VTYA01000026.1:0-34915 GCF_013114135.1 Vibrio sp. 03-59-1 | reverse complement strand
GCGCTAAATAGTCTTCTTGTACGTTTTGTCATAATGTCACCTGTTAACTTATGAGGTGATGATATCACCTCTAACTAAGTGACCAAATTCAGCGTACCACTACACATGACGACGTTATAGATAAGCATATAAAAAGTTGTATGGCTACCAAAGCAGTAAAGCTACAATAAAATTGGCTTAGTAAGCTAAAATATACGTGCGTTAGAGGAGTTACTCTTGCGCGCGATTTCTATAAATCCTTCCGAGGTTTCATTGCGGTCATGAACGACCAGACCTAAAGCAACACAAAAAGTTATCCGTTTAATGCTAATTTAGCAAGATCACTGACAAGCTTCTGTCCAAACTTGTGCTAGACCGAATGGTCTGAAATTTGTGAACGATTTGAAATTTGTAAACAGTTAGGAATTTGTCATGCTCCAATCCACCGAGTTTTTTAATTTACAGTGAATACCTTTGGCACGAATGAGCCATAAAATTTAGACAAAGCTTGTTTCAAAGCCTTATTGGATGGGCTTATGGATTAGCGACTCGCAATAAAAAATCAGACAAACCGAAGTTTGTCTGATTTTTAAATACACCAAGCTCAGATCTCGCTCAAACTAGGCACTTTGTCTCAAATTAGAATACTCTGGGACACTTGTTTCTTAATCTTCGTAGTTGTCGATACTTGGGCAGCTACAAATTAAGTTACGGTCGCCATATACGTTATCGACGCGGTTCACGGTTGGCCAGTATTTCGCATCTTTTGCTGCATTTGACGGGAAGCAAGCCAGTTCGCGTGAGTATGGGTGATCCCACTCTACAGACATTAGATCCGCTTGAGTATGAGGTGCATTCACTAGAGGGTTATTGTCTAGTGGCCACTCGCCATTTTTCACTGCTGCCATCTCTTCACGAATCGCAATCATCGCTTCACAGAAACGGTTTAGCTCTTCTAAATCTTCCGATTCAGTTGGCTCAACCATCAAAGTACCCGCAACAGGGAACGACATAGTTGGCGCGTGGAAACCGTAATCCATTAGACGTTTTGCAATGTCTTCTTCGCTAATGCCTGTTTCTTCTTTAAGCGGACGAATATCGATAATGCATTCGTGAGCAACACGGCCGTTTGTGCCGCGGTAAAGAACAGGGTAGTGAGGACGTAAACGTTCCATCACGTAGTTAGCATTTAGAATCGCGACTTTCGTTGCGTCCGTTAGGCCCGGTTCACCCATCATTGCAATGTATGCCCAAGAGATAGGAAGAATAGAAGCACTGCCTAAATCGGCTGCAGATACGGCATAGTCACTGCCTTCAACGCCATTTTCGATATGACCAGGAAGGAAAGGAGCTAGGTGAGATTTAACACCGATTGGACCCATACCTGGGCCGCCGCCACCGTGTGGAATACAGAACGTTTTGTGTAAGTTAAGGTGCGAAACATCAGAGCCGATGAAGCCCGGGCTAGTTAGACCCACTTGAGCGTTCATGTTCGCGCCATCAAGGTAAACTTGGCCGCCAGCTTCGTGAACCATTTCACATACTTCTTTCACTTGTTCTTCGTACACACCGTGTGTAGAAGGGTAGGTGATCATGATGCTTGCAAGGTTGTCTCTGTGTTTTTCGATTTTAGCAGCCAAATCAGTCATGTCGATGTTGCCATCTTCATCACACTTAGTTACCACTACTTTCATTGAAACCATAGATGCCGTTGCAGGGTTCGTACCGTGTGCAGAGCTTGGAATCAAACATACATTACGATGACCTTCGCCACGGCTTGCGTGGTAACGTTGAATCGCGATTAAACCAGCGTATTCACCTGAAGCACCTGAGTTAGGTTGCAATGAGAAATCATCATAGCCTGTGATTTCACATAGCTTCTCTTTAAGATCTTTTGCGAGTGCTGTGTAACCTGCTGCCTGCTCTAATGGAGCGAATGGGTGGATTGAACCGAATTCAGGCCATGTTACCGGAATCATTTCCGCAGCGGCATTAAGCTTCATCGTACAACTGCCTAGTGGAATCATACCGTGAGTCAGCGAGAAGTCTTTGTTCTCAAGCTTTTTCAGGTAACGCATCATCTGTGTTTCACTATGGTGAGTGTTAAACACTGGGTGCGTTAGGTACTTAGATTCACGACGACAGCTTTGTGGAATCGCTGCAAATTCATTGTTTGAAATTTCAGTTGAAAGCGCATTGACGTCTTCATCTACACCGAAAATGGCAAACAAATCTTGGATATCAGCGGTTGTTGTTGTTTCATCGATACTTACGCCTAATTGATTCTCAAGTTTGCGTAGGTTGATATCTGCTTGTTGTGCTTTATTAAACAGTGAAGTCGTGTTGTCGCCACTGTTTGGCGTATTAGTGTTAATAGTGATGGTGTCGAAGAAGCTGTTGTGAGCCAGTTCGTATCCAGATTTTGTTAAACCTGCTGCTAGAATTGCTGTTAGGTGATGAGTGCGGCGAGCGATAGTGCGCAAGCCTTCAGCACCATGATAAACCGCATAGAATGAAGCCATGTTTGCCAGCAGAGCTTGAGCGGTACAGATGTTTGATGTCGCTTTCTCGCGGCGGATATGTTGCTCACGAGTTTGCATTGCCATACGCAGTGCTTGGTTGCCTTTTGTATCGATAGAAACACCGATAACACGACCTGGCATAGTACGTTTGTGTTTTTCACGAGTAGCCATGAATGCCGCGTGAGGGCCACCGTAACCCATAGGTACACCGAAGCGTTGAGCAGAACCGATAACGACATCCGCGCCCATTTCACCCGCCGGTTTTAGAAGAGCAGAAGCCAGAAGGTCTGTCGCAACCGTTACGACGATTTTGTTTGCTTGAGCGGCAGAGATGATGTCGGTTAAATCGCGAACTTCACCTGTGGTACCTGGGTATTGAACCAAGGCACCAAATACGTCTTGCTCTGCGAGTGTTTCAAGTGCGCCAACCATCACTTCAAAGCCGATGAACTCAGCGCGAGTTTTTACAACTTCTAGTGTTTGTGGGTGAACATCGTCTGCAACGAAGAAGACTTTGCTCTTACTTTTTCCTGCACGTTTACATAGCGTCATCGCTTCGCCTGCGGCTGTTGCTTCATCAAGCAGAGAGGCGTTTGCGATGTCCATACCTGTTAAATCCATTACCATTTGTTGGTAATTAAGCAGCGCTTCTAGGCGACCTTGAGATATTTCAGGTTGGTAAGGTGTGTACGCAGTGTACCAGCCTGGATTTTCCAGAACGTTACGCAGAATAACGTTAGGAGTAAATGTGTTGTAGTAACCTTGGCCAATGAAAGTGCGTTTGATTTGGTTTTGATTGGCAAACTGCTTCAATGTGACGAGCATGTCATATTCGCTTTGAGGCGCGGCAAGGGACATTGGTTTTTCTAGACGAATTTGAGCAGGAACTGTTTCATCGATAAGTGATTCAAGGCTAGTGGCGTTGATCATATCTAACATTTTTTGCTGATCTGATTTGTTCGGGCCGTTATGGCGGGCAACAAATTCGTTTTGAGTACCTAAGTCGGTAAGCAATTGGCTATGTGGCTGAGTCATGGCAATAATCTTCTCTTGGCTGGTCAAACAAATATTTCACACTCAATCTTTAGAAATGCGATTAAGAGAATGACTCTTAAACGTTCCTTGTATCTAAAGTATGCGTTCCTAAAATTAAGCTGCCCTTGAAAGAGCAGCTTTGATAGAGCGGTTACTCTTTAATATGTTGCGCTAATTAATCTTCTTCAATGCTAGCAAGGTACTCTTCTGCACCTTTTAGATTGTCTAGTTCAGATGCATCAGCAAGCTTCACTTTAACAATCCAACCACCTTCATAAGACTCTTCGTTGATTAGCTCTGGGCTGTCTTCAAGTTCTTCGTTGATTTCAACAATTTCACCAGTAACAGGTGCGTAGATGTCCGATGCCGCTTTTACAGATTCAACAAGTGAAAAGCTTTCACCTGCTTCAACTTCGTCACCTTCTTCTGGCAGGTCTACGAATACTACGTCACCTAGCATTTCTTGAGCGTGCTCTGAAATACCAATAGTTACAGTACCGTCACCGTTGTCTTTTACCCATTCGTGGCTTTCTGCAAACTTCAGTGTGTTGTCCATTGCTAATCTCCAAAAAAGTTATGTTCGGATTTATATCCAGTTAGTCATTAAATCTAAATGTATTAACGGTATAGAGGGAATCGGTTACAGAGCTCTTTCACTTGTTTGCGAACGCGCTGTTCTACTTCTGCGTTACCTTCAGGGTGTTCTACAAGCCCATCCAGAACGTCACCAATCCACTCTCCGATGAGTTTGAATTCTTCACTGCCGAAACCACGGCTAGTGCCAGCTGGTGTACCCAATCGGATGCCAGATGTAATCATAGGTTTTTCTGTATCGAATGGAATTCCATTTTTGTTACATGTGATCCCTGCACGTTCTAAAGCTTCTTCTGTCTTGTTGCCTTTTAGGCCTTTAGGGCGAAGGTCAACCAGCATTAGGTGTGTGTCAGTTCCGCCAGTCACGATGTCACAACCGCGAGTTTGCAACACTTCAGCAAGAACTTTTGCGTTCTCGATCACTGAATCGATATATGTGCTGAACTCAGGACCAAGGGCTTCACCAAATGCGACGGCTTTCGATGCGATAACGTGCATCAGTGGGCCACCTTGGAGGCCTGGGAATACGGCAGAATTAATCTTTTTATTGATGTCTTCGTGGTTAGTCAGAATCATACCGCCACGAGGGCCACGCAGTGTTTTGTGCGTTGTTGTTGTTACAACGTGAGCGTGTGGTAGTGGGCTAGGGTGTGCGCCTGTTGCGATAAGGCCAGCAATGTGTGCCATATCGACCATCAAAATTGCGCCTACTTCATCGGCAATTTCACGGAATTTAGCAAAATCGATAACGCGTGGAATAGCAGAGCCACCCGCAATGATCATCTTAGGTTGATGCTCTTTAGCCAGTTCAAGAACGGCATCGTAATCGATTTCTAATGTCTCTTTATCTACGCCGTATTGAACCGCGTTGAACCACTTACCAGAAAGAGCAGGGCGAGCACCATGAGTTAAGTGGCCGCCAGCATCCAGAGACATTCCTAAGATAGTGTCTCCAGGCGTGAGTAACGCAAGTTTTACTGCACCATTGGCTTGTGCGCCAGAGTGAGGTTGAACGTTTGCGTATTCACAATTAAAAAGTTTTTTCGCACGTTCGATAGCGATAGCTTCAACAGTATCTACATGTTCGCAACCACCGTAATAACGACGACCAGGATAACCTTCAGCATATTTGTTGGTTAAACATGTGCCTTGAGCTTGCATAACGGCTTTAGAAACAATGTTTTCTGAAGCGATTAATTCGATCTGTTCATTTTGGCGAGCATTTTCAGCTTGGATTCCCGCAAAAACAGCGTCGTCTGTAGCAGCAAGATTCGTTGAGAAAAAACTTTCTAAGCTGTGATTCTGATAAGTGTTATTCATTGTAGATGACCTTCCAAATTAGCTGATGAACTTGAATTATTGTTGTTCGTTCATCTGGTCTTTCGTATGTGTCTGCATTGGTTGTAACGTAAAGTGTAGGGCCATTGCAGTGCGAATATAGTGTCCCAAATGGGTAAAAATCAGCTTGGCGTAAATGTTAATAAGTCAATTTGTCCAAACTTGAAATAGCATCTCTTCATCTAACAAGTCGATAACATAACTTTCGTTGCGCCAATAATCAATCAAAAATTTCCTATAGGAAACAGAGTTTCTGTTTTTGCTACAGGGAGCACGCTTTATTTACCTGTATGCCCTTTAATCAATTAAGAGCTTCGTGCAACAATGATAATTAGACAGGAAGCACTAAAATATAGAGGGAAATATGTCGGAAGATATCTATGACGAGTACCCGTCCCTGACCTTGGCGAAGGAATCCCAAGATCAAAATATAGAACCATTAAAATTGGGACAACGAATTAAAGAGGTTCGTAGCAAGTTAGGTATAACGTTGGAAGAGGCAAGCCAACGTACAGGTTTAGCGCGTTCAACCTTGAGCAAAATTGAAAATGAACAGATTTCGCCTACGTTTCAGGCGATGCAAAAATTGGCTCTTGGTTTACAAATAGATATGCCTCAACTGTTTGAACCACCAAGGAAAAAGGTGGCGACAGGGCGTCGCGATATTACCAAGTCTGGTTTAGGTAAATCACACCCTACGCCGACATATGAACATGAACTGCTTGCGACGCAACTTTCTAATAAAAAAATGATGCCGTTCAAGAGTCGTATTCATGCCCGTTCGTTTGATGAATATGGGGACTGGGTTCGACACGATGGGGAAGAGTTCCTGCTTATTCTTTCTGGCAATGTGATGTTTTATTCTGAGTTTTATGAACCTGTCGAATTAAGTGAAGGGGACAGCGTTTATTACGACGCAAATATGGGGCATATGTTGATCTCTACGAGTGATGAAGATGCGCATATTTTGTGGGTAACAGCAAAGTAATTCGATAAAAGGTGAATTTTCTTATAGTGGATGCAACCGTTTGCCTTTGTCTGTATCTAGCTGAAATAGATACTGTTTTAATGCTTGGAAGTGATTTTATCTCGCTTTCAGGCTGAATTTTGAATGTAATAAAACTGTTAAATGTCACATTTTTAGCTGTTTTAATCTTGTTAAAGGTGTAAAAACAGTCATGCTTGTTTACTATAGTGAACATAGTTTACTTAAGAGAAACTTTTGATTGATGAGGCTGGCAAGCGTCAAACTCATTATTCATTTTTTCATCACTTGCTGATTAGGCTGCGCTCAAGAGAAGTTCGGCTTAGTTAAGATCACAAGCTACATACTCGAATTTGCTGGGTCTGGCTTAATGGAGAAATAAAATGACTCAAGAAAACGTTAATCAAGAAATGCTGAAAACCCCTTTACACGCTTTGCACGTAGAAGTTGGCGCGAAAATGGTGCCGTTTGCTGGCTATGATATGCCAGTGCAATACCCGCTTGGCGTGAAGAAAGAGCATTTACATTGTCGTGATGCTGCGGGTCTGTTTGATGTTTCTCATATGGGTCAACTTCGTCTCCATGGTGCGAACGCAGCAAAAATTCTTGAGTCTTTGGTTCCAGTGGACATTATTGATTTGCCATCAGGTAAGCAGCGTTACGCGTTCTTTACTAATGAGCAAGGCGGTATTATGGATGACTTGATGGTGGCTAACCTTGGCGATCACCTATTCGTTGTTGTTAATGCCGCGTGCAAAGCACAAGATATCGACCACCTGATTGCTCACCTTCCAACGGATGTTGAGCTTGAAGTGATTGACGATCGTGCGCTACTTGCGCTGCAAGGGCCAAAAGCCGAAGAAGTGCTTGCTCGTTTTCAACCAGCTGTCGCTGACATGCTGTTCATGGATGTGCAAAAATTAGACATTGATGGCGTGGAATGCATCGTGAGCCGCAGTGGTTACACGGGTGAAGATGGTTACGAAATTTCGGTTCCTAATGATCATGCAGATGCTCTCGCTCGTAAATTAACAGCGGAAACTGAAGTTGAATGGATTGGTCTGGGAGCGCGTGACTCTCTGCGTTTAGAGTGTGGTCTTTGCCTATACGGTCACGATTTAGATACGACTACCACACCTGTTGAAGCAAGCTTGCTTTGGGGTATTCAAAAGGTTCGTCGTACTGATGGCGAACGTGCTGGTGGTTTCCCTGGTGCCGATATTATTCTGGATCAGCTGATCACGAAAGATGTGAAGCGTAAGCGTGTTGGTCTGGTTGGTCAAACGAAAGCGCCTGTGCGTGAAGGCGCTGAACTATTTGATGCGGAAGGCAATCAAGTGGGTGTCGTAACCAGCGGAACGGCAGGGCCGAATGCGGGAAAACCTGTATCAATGGCTTATGTACGCACAGATTTAGCGGTGATTGGGACTGAAATTTTTGCCGACGTTCGTGGTAAAAAACTCCCAATGACAGTAGAAAAAATGCCATTCGTTCCACAACGTTACTACCGTGGCTAAAAGCTAAAAGCAGGGCATTCGCTTGTTAGAATTCGAAATGCTCTAAGCAACAAATAAAAAAGAACTCAGCGATGGCTGGGTTCTTTTTGTTTAGGGTAAACGTTTAGGCGCTGCGCTATTTCAATCCGAGTCGCTTCATTAATCGATGCAGGTTCCCGGGGTTAAGTCCAAGCTGTTTGGCTGTCGCACTGAGGTTTTGTTCGTTTTCTAAATAGGCGTGCTGAATAAACTGAGTTTGAAACTGCTCTGTCGCGCGTTTTAGCTCTAAGTCTTGTAAATGCTCGAAGTTGTGCAGGTTAGTAAGATCGTCGTCAGAGTGAGATTGCTGTCCATTGGCACTACTGGCATTTAGGTGAGTGTCAGTATCCAATAACCTGTCTGGTTCATTACTCATTTGAAAGTGATGGGGTTGCAGTGTGAGGTGAGCACTATTTGATTCTGCTCTTGCTAAAACCGCCGCGCGATTGATTGCATGTTCTAGCTCACGAACATTACCTAACCAGCGGCTTTGCAGTAAAAGCGCAAGTACTGGAGCGGAAAGGTTGATACTGGCAATATTCAGTTTATGTTGGCAGCGTTCTGCAAAAAATCCAGCAAGTAAAATGACATCTTTATCGCGTTTGCGAAGTGGTGGAACGAATATTGGAAAAACGCTTAAGCGGTGGTATAAATCGGCTCTGAACTGCCCTGTTTTTACCTCTTCATGCATGATCCGGTTGGTCGCCGCGACAATGCGAACATCAACTTTGATGTGGCTGTCATCACCGACACGCTGTATATCCCCGTATTGCAAAGCGCGAAGCAGTTTCGCTTGTAAGCCTAACGATAACTCACCAATTTCGTCGAGAAATAGCGTTCCCTTATTTGCCAGTTCGAACTTACCTTTTCGGTTACTGATCGCGCCAGTAAAGGCCCCTTTTATGTGTCCAAACAACTCACTTTCAGCAACAGATTCAGGCAGCGCAGCGCAATTTAAATAAACTAATGCTTCCTCGTTTCGTTGTGATTGAGCATGAATGGCCTGAGCCACCAGTTCTTTACCAACGCCCGTTTCACCCATAACAAGAACGGAGAGGTCAGTATTCGCGACAGCGCTGATTTGATTTTTAAGCTCAATCATAGCCTCTGACTGACCAATGATCTCTTGCTGCGTTGCACGTGTATGGGCTTGGGACATGTCACTGTGGTTGACGCCAGCGTTGCGTTCCAGTCTTTCCATCAATAGAGCGGTATGAAGGCTACTTGCAGCAAGCGCACTGATCAGTCGTAGTTCATGGTCGGAGAAACGGCTGAACTGCATAGGATCAAAAGCATCAATGGTGACCGCGCCAATAAGTCGGTCTTCTTGTAATAAAGGTAAGCCGATACATGCATGTACCTTTAACTCGTCCTCATGATTTGGAATGAGGCCGTCGTAAGGATCAGGGAGGTCACTGTCAGAAGGAAATCGAACAACATCACCCGCTCTTGCAATGGCTTCTAAACGCGGATGCTGCTCAATATCGAATCGACGCCCCATTACATCATCACTTAAGCCATTAGTTGCGAGTGGAGTGAAGTGCTGATCTTGATAGATCAACAGTGCGGACGCATCGCACTTCAACATATTTCGAACCGTTGCTAATAGTCGAACAAAACGATCTTGTTCCGAAATTCCAGACGTAATGTCTAACGCCACTTGAATCCACTCTTGCTTATATTTATCCATTTCAGTCGCCTTGTTTTGCTTACCGTTCACTATAACAAACATGGGGAATAAGAGAGAGTGAATTGTTTGTCAAAATAACAATAATTGTCATTTATACAAATTATACTTTGTTATCAAAATGACAATTCAAAATGTTATTTTAAGGTAATTCGATTAAAATCAATAAGATAAAAACTTGGCACGGCAGGTGCAATAAGGAGTTCAGATTCAACATTTATTATTAAACTGTTTATAGGTAAAGCCATGACAATTCATGTAAAAAACAATATTCACTGGGTCGGTCAACGTGATTGGGAAGTTCAAGATTTCCACGGAACAGAATATAAAATGACCAAGGGTACCAGCTATAACAGTTATCTCATTCGTGAAGAAAAAACCGTATTGATTGATACGGTTGACCATCGATTCAGCCATCAGTTTATTCAAAATTTAGAGATGGAAATCGACCTTAAAAGCATCGACTACATTGTCATGAATCATGCAGAAGAAGATCACTCAGGTGCGTTATCGGCACTGATGGAAAAAATACCCAACACGCCTATCTACTGTACAGAAGCGGCGATTGATTCGATTGTTGGACACCATCATCATCCTGAATGGAACTTTAAAACCGTCAAAACCGGCGATAGCTTGGATATTGGTAACGGTAAGCAACTGGTGTTTGTTGAAGCGCCGATGCTGCATTGGCCAGATAGCATGATGACTTACATCACGGGTGACGCCGTATTATTCAGTAACGATGCGTTTGGTCAGCACTACTGCGATGAGCACTTGTTCAATGATGAAGTGGATCAAAATGAGTTGATGGATCAATGCTTGCGTTATTACTCTAATATCCTTACGCCTTTTAGCAGTTTAGTGATTGCAAAAATCAAAGAGGTGCTGAGCTTTAACTTACCGGTCGACATGATTGCAACGTCTCACGGCATTGTTTGGCGCGATAATCCGATTCAAATTATCGAGAAATATTTAGAGTGGGCAGACAACTATCAAGAAGATCGAATCACGATTTTTTATGACTCAATGTCGAACAATACTCGAATGATGGCTGATGCAATTGCACAAGGTATTCATGATGTGGATCCAAGTGTTGCAGTGAAAGTCTTTAATGTTTCACGCCAAGATAAGAATGAAATTCTTGCCAATGTATTCCGCTCTAAAGGCGTGCTGGTCGGCTCTTCTACGATGAATAACGTAATGATGCCAAAAGTGGCGGGTATGCTAGAAGAGATCACAGGTCTGAGATTTAAAGAGAAGAAAGCCGCTGCATTTGGTAGCTATGGTTGGAATGGCGGGGCGGTTGATCGTATCCATGCTCGCTTAACTGATGCTGGTTTTGAAACCGCGATTAGCTTAAAAACGAAGTGGCGACCAGATGGTAAAGCGATGCGAATTTGCCGTGAACATGGACAACAAATCGCCAAACAGTGGGCATTACATGATTTAGCCGCCGTTCCATTGAATGCTGAAACCAAATCCAATTCTGGTTTAGTTGCCGCAGAGCTACCTGCATCGAATAAGACCGTCAATACAAGCGTTGAAAACACAGTTGAGCATATTGACCCGAAATCTAACGATGCACACGGTGATGACTGCCAATGCATGATTTGTACGGTGTGTAACTGGGTATATGACCCAGCCATTGGCGAAGTGAATCAGGGTGTTGAGCCAGGAACCGCGTGGGATGCCGTCCCAGATTACTTCCTTTGCCCTGAGTGTAATTTAGGCAAAGATGTCTTTGTTCCTCACCAACGTTCCGAGGTCGCATAATGACAGCTCCGATAACCATTATTGGCAGTGGTTTTGCTGCTTATCAACTGGTGAAGTCGATCCGTCGCCAAGATAATAGTGTCTCAATTCGCGTGATCACTGCCGATGATGGACATGATTATAATAAGCCGGATTTAAGCCATGTATTTTCTAAACAGCAGCAAGTTAGTGATGTTATCACATTGAAATCGGAAGCGTTCGCACAGCAGTATAATGTTGAGCTTCTAACCAATCATCAGGTGACATCTGTTGATGCTGAAGCGCAAACTGTGACTTCCAATGAGATAAAATACAGTTATTCGTCGCTGGTTTTCGCGACGGGAGCAACACCATTTGTCCCTCCTTTTGCAGGAAGCGCCAATAACCGGATCATGACGTTGAATAGCTTGAAGGAATTTGAGCGCTACCAAGCAGACATAACAACCTCTAAGCATATGCTGTTAATTGGTGGCGGCTTGATTGGAGTTGAATTAGCACTAGATTTGGTGAATTCAGGTAAAAAAGTGACTTTGGTCGAACCAAATACGACCTTAATGCAAAACCTGTTACCTGAGTATGTTGCGGACAAATTGACTCAAGCATTAAAGCGCAATCAAGTGGTTGTTCATACAGAAGTCACGGTTACTGAACTTAATGAACGCGAAGAAATAATCACAGCGCAGCTTAGTGATGGCGGTGAGATTAAAGCTGACAGTGTGATGGTTTGTGCTGGCTTAACACCCAACGTTGCCTTGGCTGACAAAAGTGGAATAGCCGTAAATCGTGGGATCTGTGTCAATTCGCAGTTACAAACCTCTCAGCCGAACATTTATGCATTAGGTGATTGTGCTGAGCTTGATGGTCAGGTTAGGGCGTATTTACAGCCGACATTGATGAGTGCAACGGCGCTAGCGAAAACATTGCTTGGTAGTCCTAGTGCTGTGAATTTACCGTCGATGATGATTAAAGTGAAAACGCCGAGTTATCCCATTCAAGTTGCAGGTATTACCGATAGTAAACAAGTCACCCGCTGGAATATGGACATTGATGCTACGGGGATCATCGCAAAAGCCTTTGATGAAAAGGAAACGCTAATAGGTTTTGTTGTGACTGAACAGAAGGTAACACAAGCCTTTACCCTATTAAGAGCTTTATAAGATAAAAGACGGCATCATAACGAGTGAGTTATGGTGCCACTTTCGCCCTCTATTTCAGCAGCCAATCCACCAACATTGACAGTGAATGATTCTGTCTGTTTTTTGGTTGAATGAGAAAATACCCATTTCCCGACAACACCGTTTGTGGATGAGGTGAAATGACTCTTCCCAGTAATAAATCTTGCTCCGCTAAAGTGATATCACCTACTGCTATTCCAAACCCTTGAACTGCTGCATTCATTGCTTGATCTAGCGTCGCAAAGTGTTGGTTCTGCTTACTCTGTAAATTAGCTTTGCCGACATGGTTCAACCAGATTGCCCAGTCACTTTGAGCTGAATTGGCGTGCAACCAAGTAAATTGAGTGAAATCTTCTGGGGTGAGCGCTTTCTTCTGCTCAATCTCTGTCATTAGTTCAGATCGGCAGATCGGCGTGAGTTTTTCTTCGAATAATAGATCACTCTGTAGTGCTTTTTGTTTAGGAGGTTGACCAAAAACGATCACAGCATCGAAAGGATCGAAATTAGGTTCAAAGCGATGTTTGATGGTCGATGTCAACTCAACATCAATGTCCGGAAAGGCTTGTTGAAAGCTCATTAGTCTTGGAAGTAGCCATGACGTAATGCAGCTAGGAGCATTCAATTTAATGTGATCTGGGGAGGATGTGACTTGAGAGAGTGCACTTTTGAGCTGTGAGATGGTTTCTTCAATTAACGGAACAAGCTCAACCCCCTTAGGTGTGAGGGATAGCCCTCTTGCATGACGATAAAAAAGATCAATGCCTACATGCTGCTCCAAACTTTGAATCTGCCGACTAATTGCGCCTTGTGTTAAATTCATCTCCTTGGCGGCATGAGTCAAGTTGAGGTGATGAGCGGCCGCAAGAAAAGATTGCAGTGTTTTCGTCGAGGGAAGTGGTTTATTCATAAGTTAGCCATCAAAAAAATGCATGGCTAGTATGCGTTTTTTTCGATTCAAATATCAATGTCTATTTGTTTGAATAGCGTGATGGAAACGTTAGTGTGCATTTTTAGTAAGTAATAAGCCGTTTTATTGAGTGAAAAATCTCAATAAATGATTAAATATTTATGTAGAGGGATTTATATTGTCGTCATTAGCATCTTGCTTAGTACCGGAGGCGGTAAAAAAATTAATACCTTATCAATCTGCTAGACGTATTGGTGGCGCTGGCCGTATTTGGTTGAACGCTAATGAACTTGAGACACCAGTACAGTATGGTTCGTCAGTGCAAGCTTACAATCGCTATCCTGATTTTCTTCCTCATGATATTGCTGCTGCCTACCAATCATATTGTCAGATAGATAGCCCTACGGTGGCTGTTCGAGGTGCGGATGAAGCCATTGATTTACTGATCCGAACTTTTTGTCAGCCCGGAAGAGACAGAGTTTTGATCTGCCCGCCGACTTACGCGATGTATGAGTTCTGTGCTGATGCATTAGCGATAGAGACGATTCAAGTTCCTCTACTTGATAGCTTCAATTTAAACGTAGAAGCCGTGATTGAGCAATCACATAACGCCAACCTTGTATTTTTGTGTTCACCGAATAACCCAACAGGTAACGTGATCCCGAAAGAAGAGATCATTCGAGTACTCGACGCGACTCAACAGCATGCGATTGTCGTGGTAGATGAGGCGTACATCGAGTTTGAAATGAAAACCAGCGTGGTTTCTCTTATCGAACAGTATCCAAATCTTGTGGTTATTCGAACGTTATCAAAAGCGTTTGGTCTTGCGGCGGTGCGCTGTGGGTTCATTCTCGCGGATAAAAGCGTCATGGAATATGTGGCAAAGCTTATCCCACCGTACCCCATGCCAGATTGTGTAGCCGAAATCGTCTTGCAAGCGTTATCTCAGGAAGGTTTAGAAACCATTGCAACTTCAACGAATGAATTGATTGATGTTAAAACGTGGTTTATTAAAGAACTCGAACAGTTTGAATGTATAGAGAAGATATACCCTTCTGCAACGAACTTTGTATTGCTTCGAGTTTCAGAATCATTTGATTTATTTAACCTCTTGTTAAGCAATGGCATTGTGACCCGAAATCAAGGGCATGAACCCGCACTTAGGAACTGTATTCGTATCACTATAGGCACCAAAGAAAGCATGGCCGAAGTGCTCAAGGTACTACAAAATCACGTCAGTAATCAGTAATCAGTAATCAGTAGATAGAATAGTCATTATAAAAGGAATTTCTAATGAAAAAACTTGCTCTAGGTCTTACATGCGCAGCGGCAATACTCTGTTCAGCAGTTCAAGCAAAAGAGATACGCTTAGCATCCGACTTTACTTACCCACCTTTTAATTACAAAAACAGCGAAGGTACGCCAGTCGGATTTGATATCGAAATTGCTGATGCTTTGTGTTCAGAAGCAAAGCTTGAGTGTGTCTGGGTATCTCAAAGTTGGGATGCATTGATTCCAAGTTTATTGGCTCGTAAATCGGACGTGATTATGGCGTCGATGCGCATCACCGATGAACGTAAACGCAAAGTATTGTTTACGGATAAATATTACCAAACCCCTGCTCGTTTTGTGGCCAGTTCAGCGGAGTCGTTCTCAATTGATTCGCAAGGTTTGACAGGAAAAACCATCGGTGTTCAGCAAGGTACTATTCATGATCGTTATGTGACTGATAAATTTGATGATGTTGCAAAAATTAAGCGTTATACAGGACAAGATGAAGTGTATTTAGATCTTGCAAGTGGACGCTTGGATGCAACATTTGGCAATTCCGATCAATTAGCTCTCGCTTTTTTAGAGAAAGAGCAGGGAAAAGGGTTTGAATTTAAAGGGAAAGCGGTCAATGATAAAGCTTACATCGGGGAAGGAACCGCTTTAGCGTTAAGGCTTAAAGATAAAGCGCTGGCTGAAAAATTTAACAACGCAATTATGAAGATTCGAGCCAATGGTACCTACGATAAAATCGCCAATAAATATTTCACTTTTGATATTTATGGTGCTGACTTGTAAATCATCGTTTGCTGTATGGTAAGTGGTAAAGGAAACCAATCTCAGCGGGATTGGTTTTTTGCTTTTTATGGGGCTAATCTTTAACTGCGATTGAATTTTTGATAGAGATTAGTGTGAACTATAACCTATTGATTAATTAGACATTAACGAATTTTCGATAATTGGTTCATTTAAAAATACTTATATTGCGCATAATATGTGCTCCGCCTCGAAAATCCTGATGATTTTGTAAAATCGATTCATATCATTTATGTAAAAAGGTACTATCGTTTCAGACAATAAGAAGGAATGATGAAATGAAACAATGGACACTTCTCGCTTTAGCGTGTTGTTCGGCAGTCAGTATGGCGGATGTAGAAGTACAACCATATATCGTTAACGGAACGTCTGCGTCGGTAGATACATTTCCATCAATGGCGAGTTTGTTTATTGATGCAACTGATTTTGGAGGAGGGTACTCTTCCGGTAGTTATTGTGGTGCTACGATATTATCTGACCGATATATTTTAACAGCTGCACACTGTATTTATGGTAGTGAATTAGCGCAACTCTTTACGGTTGTGGTGCCTCAGTTGCAAAACGAGAACGACTTCCCATTAGGCAATATCCAAAGCGCACGTGTTAGTGAAGTTTTTTATCGTTCAGACTATCAACCTGGGGCTGAAAATTTATGGCGTAATGACATTGCGATATTAAAGTTAGACTCTGCGCTGAATATTGACTCGATTAATGGAATAGCTAATTTTGCGGATAATGAAAATTACCGCACTGTAGCAAATTCGTTTGTGGCTGTTGGGCATGGAAATACCAAGACTGGTGTTGATAGTAGTAAGAATTTATTGAAAACAGAATTGAAATACGTAGTTAATTCAACCTGTGCAAACGTATCTCTTGTGGGCCCATCATTAACGGAAAAACAAATCTGTTTCGATGGCGAGTTTAGTGCTTTGACTGGCCTTTCTAATGCAACTTGCCAAGGCGATTCTGGTGGGCCAGTGTATTGGAATGATGGAGGCACTTATAAACAAGTGGGTTTAACCAGTTTCGGGCCAACAACTTGTGGCGATCCAACTGCGAATGTTACGTCAGTATTTACTGAAATCACCGATTATAAAGGTTGGATCAATAGTGTCGTTAGCGGCAATGAGACTCCAAAATTTGTCGCGACTGATGCAAAACGTCAAGCCTTCTTTGATTCAAGCTCTGGTGGCGGTGGTGGGAGCTTACCTCTATGGAGTGTGTTCGCACTTGGCTTCATTGGACTGTTTAGAAAACAACAACGATAAATATATCGACCTTAATCAAATTGGTCTGAAATAACATTTAAAGCCTGCTGCATTATTGCCGCAGGCTTTTTTGTTGCTTGTGAGTTTGAGTTTTAAAAACTTTAAAGCTAGGAAGACATTGATACAGCCTTATTTATAGCTGGCTCATTTATAGAGCTAGAGATAAAAAAACACCTCCACAATTCGGGAGGTGTTAATGCCTACGGGGGAGGGCATAATCGGTTTGAAATTTGCGTTATGCCGCGGCGACAGACTTCTCTTTACTGTCAGCTCTGCTTTTTAGGAATGCGTAACCAAACCCTGTTACGGCTGTACCTGCTGCAATGGCCACTAAATACATCAGAACTGGTGAAATTGCGCCTGGAATTAGTAGGACGAACAACCCGCCATGTGGAGCCATTAATTGTGCGCCAAATAACATAGACAGAGCACCTGTTAACGCACCGCCAGCCATGCATGCAGGAATGACGCGCATTGGGTCTTTGGCTGCAAATGGAATCGCACCTTCAGAGATGAAACATAAACCAAGCACGAAAGAGGCTTTTCCTGCTTCACGTTCACCGGCTTCAAATTTCTCTTTTACAAGGAATGTCGCAAGGCCCATACCTAATGCTGGAACCATACCTGCCGCCATAATCGCTGCCATTGGTGCATAAGTTTGTGAAGCCAATAAGCCAACACCAAACGTATAAGCCGCTTTATTGACTGGACCACCAAGGTCGAAACACATCATGGCACCAAGAATAATGCCGAGTAGAACCGCGTTTGATGTTCCCATGTTATTGAGGAAGTCCGTCATAGCAGACATGATGCTTGATACTGGGCCACCGACGATGTAAATCATCACAAGGCCAGTGAACAAACTCGCAATAAACGGAATGATAAGAATAGGTTTAAGCGCTTCCATTGATTGTGGAAGAGAGACTTTATCGGCTATGAACTTCGCTGAATAACCTGCGATAAAACCGGCTGCGATGCCACCTAAGAAGCCCGCACCAGTTGAGCTTGCTAACATGCCACCAATTAAACCCGGAGCTAAACCTGGGCGATCTGCAATGGAGAACGCAATAAAACCAGCCAATACCGGAATCATCAGAGCAAAGGCAGAACCGCCACCGATGGTCATAAGTGCTGCGGCCAACGTCCCTTCTTCTTTAAAGGCTTCGATACCAAAAATGAATGAAAGCGCGATAATCAAACCACCAGCTACCACAACAGGAAGCATGTGTGAAACACCAGTCATTAAGTGTTTGTATATCCCTTTCTTTTCATCATTTTGTGAACTATCAGATGATTTGCCGCTATGGGTGTAAGTGGTCGCTTCAGCCAATGCCTTTGTGATCTCTTGCTCGGTCTTTTTCAGAGCAAGCCCAGTACTTGTACGGTACAAAAGTTTACCGTTAAAGCGATCAAGAGGTACTTCAATATCGGCGGCGATAATCACTAGATCGGCGTCTGCAATATCTTGATCAGTCAGTTGGTTTTTAGCGCCAACCGAACCACGGGTTTCGACTTTGACATGATGGCCTAAGCGTGTCCCTTCATTTTCTAATGCTTCTGCTGCCATGAATGTGTGGGCAACACCTGTTGGGCATGCTGTGATTGCGACAATTTTCTTTTGGTTGCTATTCAGTGCAGTTTCAGATTCAACAGATGTAGATGTCGGCAGAGTAGTGGCTTCGGTTAATACTTCGGCTTGATTGATGGCATTTTGCAAAAAAGATTTTGGATCTGAAGTGCATTGAGAAATCTCAGCTTGATAAACTTTCTTACCAACAAAGCGAGAGGTATCTACAGGTGTGTTAGCCGCGATAACCACAACATCAGCCGTGGCGATTTGGTTGTCGGTTAGCGCTTCTGTAGGCATAACAGTGGATTGACACTCGACTGTTGGGTTCCAGTTCAGTGCTTTAGCCGCCTGTTCTAATAAGCCAGCGGCAATAATGCTGTTTGCTACGCCGCTCGGACAAGCGGTAATAATAGAAATATTCATAATGTTGACCTTTGTCTTATTGGCTCGCCGCGAGGCTAAGCGATTCAAGTTTGATTTGTTTCTGTGTATTGTCGAGCTCTTGTTGGCTCTTTATTCCCACGCCGACCTGCGAAACGGCTAGTGCAGATAAAGCGGTAGAAAAAATGAGTAATTCATCTTTGTTCATGGCTTGCATGTGGCCCCAGCAAAGTCCTGCAACGAGCGTATCGCCAGCGCCAACGGTACTTACAACCTTCATTTGGGGTGGGTAAGAACGTAGCCATTCACCTTGGTTCAACCACATCACGCCTTCCGCACCCATCGAAACCACAATGTTATCGATTCCTTTTTGTGCTAACTCTGATGCTGCCTGCTGACATTGAAGTGGTGTCTTTAGATCTCGCCCGACGAATTGAGAAAGCTCTTCATCGTTAGGTTTAATCAACCAAGGCTGTGCATTTAAACCCGCTGCGAGAGCACCACGGCTGCTATCAAATAGAACTTTTTTACCCATTTGGTGAAGCTGTTTAATCCAAGACGCGCAAAGTTCTGGTGAGATCCCATTGGGTAAACTGCCTGCAATCACAAAGTATTCGTGATCGTCGGCAAGGCCAAATAGTGTCTGTTCAAACTGTTTTATGTCGTTAGAAGTAACGGTGACGCCTGGGAAATTGATGTCGCTGACACCACCACTTTGTTCAACCAACTTAACGTTAATTCGAGTCGCTCCATTCACGCGAATAAATTGATCCTTTGCACCGATGTCGTTAAACAGTTGGCAAAACAACTCTTCGTTATCTCTGCCTAGAAAGCCTGTGACGGTGACTTTTGCTCCAAGCTCACTTAATACTTTTGCTACATTTACGCCCTTGCCGGCTGCATGAAGCGAGCTTTGATTGACAAGGCTAACGGAGCCAAGATTGAAAGTGTTGAGGCTTCCCGTTAAATCGAGTGCTGGGTTAAGCGTGATCGTCACAACCTTGGTTTGCTTCTCTGGGGTTCGAGTTGAGTTTCCCTGGATTGAGTTTGTCATTTGTGGCCCCTTAACCTTCACCAAGACCAGCAGAAATCGCTTGGCCAATGGCTTCTATGGCTTGAGGCGCATCCGCACCTTCCGCAGTAAATTGAAGTTCATGGCCGTGTCGAACACCCATCGCAATGACTTTCATTAAGCTTTTTGCGTTGACAGGTTTTGAATCGCCATTGAGGTTGGCAACTTTGATAGTTGATTCAAACCGCTTCGCTTCAGCAACAAGCATGGCGCCCGGTCTAGCATGTAAACCATGGACATTTTTAATTTTGAATATGCCAGTGTTATCACTAGGGAGACTTGATGGTTCGTCTTCCGTTGATGTATCAACTTCGTTGTTGTTGAAGATGGTTAACAGTTGTGGTGTATCAGCATTGAGTAATGTCTCTTGCTGCTGATTGAACACCAGTTGTCCGATTGTGTTGAGGGCATTTTTGTGGGCATGATTACAAGCTGCGATGGCGATTAACCCTTTAACTGGCTCACCTTGGTAGTTGCAATCATTCGCGGTGGTGACAAATGAGATACCTGTGCGTTTTACGGCTTTATCACTGCTCACAAGCCATAAGCCTTTTCCTAAATGTGTCGGCTTTTTCGTGACAAGTTCCGCAACAAATTCAGATTCAGCACAACCAGTATTACTGAGTAAACCACCTGCTACCGCGCTCATTTGAATCATATCGCTTGCTGGAAAAAGGCGCTGAATCAACGACGCATCAAAATCGGCATTTAGCTGAGCTTGACCATTGAGGATGGCAATAATCTCATCTTTTGTATTCGCTAATCTTAGACACTCTTCGATACCATCATCGGACAGCACTTTGGTCAGTTGCTTGAGAATTTCCAAGTGTTCGTCAGATTTGGCCGCGATACCGATAGCAACATAAACGGTGTTGTTGTCTCCCCATTGAACACCTTGAGGAAAATGGTGGACGGTAATGCCAGTTTGTTTGACTAAATCTCGGGTATCCGTTGTGCCGTGTGGAATTGCAATGCCGTTTCCGAGGAAGGTTGAATTTTGTTTTTCTCGATTGATCATACCGTCAATGTAGCCGTCTGCGACGAAACCTTTCGAGGTTAAATCAGCGGCAATCGCATCAATCGCCGTCAACTTATCAGGAGCAGATTGAAGAAGGGTGATGTCTTGGCTTGTTAATTTCAACATGTGGCCTCTTAGCGTTTCCGCTGTATTAGTTTTAGTTTCAACGATGTTCGCAACGTTAAACAGACGACTGATTGATGTTTGCTTAACTTTAGCTGAATCGTTTCAGCAAAAATTTTAAAAAAATTCAGCAAACGCTTTTTTATCGAAGTAAGCATAATGCTGTTAACCGTATGGATGATCTTACAAATACTGTGTTTGAAAAACCATTTTGGATTTTGCTGAATCCTTTCAGCTTTTATACTGAATCGATTCAGCGTATAATTCAACTTATCAAAAGATCGGATCTGAATTTATATGATCCGTCGCACAGAATAAGGGTTATCCATATGACACTGGATGAAATATCAAAGCTGGCAGGTGTATCAAAAACGACAGCAAGTTATGTGATTAATGGGAAAGCTCAAAAGTACCGGATCAGTGAAAAAACACAGAAGAAAGTCATGGCCGTTGTCGAGGAGCATAACTATCGCCCTGATCATGCCGCATCGTCTCTGCGTGCGGGTAATAGCCGTTCTTTTGGTTTGATTATTCCGGATCTGGAGAACACCAGTTACGCTCGTTTAGCCAAACTATTGGAGCAAAATTCGCGTAAAGCGGGCTACCAAATTTTGATTGGTTGCTCAGATGATGATCCTGAAACGGAAATGAAAGTGGCAGAAGCTTTGGTTAGTCGTCGAATCGATGCGCTATTTGTGGCCAGTGCGATACCTGACGCCAACGCGTTTTATCTCAAACTGCAAAACTCAGGTACGCCCGTCATTGCGATTGACCGTCCATTAGATGACGAGCACTTTTGCTGTGTGATCAGTGAAGATTTCGGTGCTGCGTTTGAATTAACGCACTCGCTGTTAATCGATGAAGTAGAAACCGTTGGGTTGATTGGAGCTTTACCTGATTTGAATATCTCTCGTGAGCGTCAACAAGGTTTTGAGTCAGCATTGAAAGCTCAGTCAAAAGTAGCTCAAATTGGTTATGGAGAACACTTCAATCGTGAGGCAGGTAAGAGCGTGTTGAATGAGTGGGTGAAGAGAGGAGAAGTTCCTGATGCGATTGTCGCGACATCTTATACCTTACTAGAAGGGATGCTCGATGTTTTGCTAGAACACCCAGATTTAATGAAAAAGATCAAACTTGCGACATTTGGTGATAATCGCTTATTGGATTTTCTACCGACCAAAATAAACTCTTTGCCTCAGCAGTTTGAAGTGATTGCAGACAGCGCTTTAGCCCTTGCTCTTAATGCCTCCGCGAAGCGTTATCAAGCCGGAGTGGAGTTGGTACCGCGAGAGATCATCGTCCGCCGATAATCATTTGCGCTAATAATCATTCGCGCCAATAATATAGTACGAAATTAGGTGTGTGGTTGAAAAACCTCTAATCAAGGCTGGTGAATGGTTAGAGGTTTTGTTATCCGAAGTGATGTGAGCAATATGTGTCGATAAATTTTGGTTAGGTGTTCACATTTTTAACGCTTTTACGTTCAACCAAACTCGGATCCAATTGCACTATCTGTGGTTCGTCATCGGGGTTTTCTAGGCGATAGAGCAGGGCATCAACCGCTGATTGGCCTAATCGATATTTAGGCTGGTGGATAGTTGTGAGTGACGGAGTCATGTATTTTGCAAGGCGAATGTCATCATAACCAATGATTGAAAGATCATTGGGAATGCGAACATTGGCTTCAGATGCTGCATTAATCAAGCCCATCGCCATCATATCATTACTAACGAATATGGCACTTGGCAGCGGCCCGTTTGCTTGTAAATGGTGAAAAGCATCGAAACCGCCATCGCATTCGAAGTTGGATTCTACTATCCAATCAGGGTTCACCTCTATTTCAGCTTCGGCCATTGCTTGCTGAAAACCTTGATAGCGTGACAATGCTTGGCTGCGAAAAAGCGGCCCAGTGATACACCCTATTTGACGGTGACCCTGCTTGATTAAATGCTGAGTGGCTAGATAGCCCCCTTGATGAGAATTATCTTGAATTTTGTCACTCGCAAATGATATCTCGCCCCAGTCCATCACCACCACTGGTAAATCAGGATAGCGGCTAAATACATCAATTTGTTGACCTTCAAGGGTTGAACACATCAGCATTAGCCCATCAACACGCTTTTGCAGCAGCGTATCAATGGATGCTTTCATTCGTTCGTCATCACCTTCTGTATTGCATAAAATTAGGTTGTAGCCTTTTTCGTAACAGCGACGTTCAACGCCTTTTACGACTTCACCAAAAAATGGATTGGTGGAGGTTGTGACTAGCATACCAACGGTTTTTGTACATTTTACTTTTAAACTACGCGCTAGGGCTGAAGGGGCGTAATTGAGTTCTTTGACGGCATTGTTGACGCGTTCAGCGATTTCGTCACTGACAAAACGAGAGCGATTGACGACATGACTGACGGTAGAAGAAGATACCCCGGCCAGTTTTGCTACATCTTTCATTGTTGCCATGAATCGATCCTTGTAAATGTATGTCTAAAGCTCTGTTCAATGAGCGTAAAATAAGAGTCGCTCATTGAAGGGAGTAAACAGTGAAGCAGTGGTTATATTACCCTTGCGCTTTTAAAAAAATGTCTGTCTCTTCTCTATTGGGTATAGAGGTTTGTGCACCAAAGCGAGTGACAGAAATAGCCGCTGCCGCGTGTGCAAATTTGATCGCTGATTCTAAAGACATTTCTTCAATTAAACCAGTCACTAATGCACCATTAAAGGTATCCCCAGCAGCTGTGGTGTCTGTCGCTTTTACTTTGAATCCCGAGATCAATTCACCACGTCCATTTTGACTTAACCAAACGCCTTTTGCGCCAAGTGTGATCATCACAATTTCAATGCCTTTTAAATGCAGCGCATTGGCGGCAAGCTGTGCTGATTCATTGTCGGTAACGGTAATGCCAGTTAGTACTTCAGCTTCCGTTTCGTTAGGCGTGATCACATCGATACAGGATAACAGCTTGTCCGAAAGAGGCTGAGCAGGAGCGGGGTTGAGTATCACGTTTGTCTTGTTTTGTTTGGCAATCTCAATCGCATATTCAATGCCTTCAATTGGAGTCTCCAGTTGAGTCAGTAAATATTTAGCATTGCGAATGCTGTCTGAGTGTTGCGCAATTTGATCTACTGTGAGTTTATCGTTGGCTTCTGGAGATAAGCAGATGCTATTTTCGCCTGCCGCTGATACTTGAATCATCGCAATACCAGTTGGCGTATTATCAGCCACGATCACGCCATCAATGTTAATACCATCATTGGCAAATTCATTTCGAATCTTGATGCCAAATGAGTCATCTCCAACGCAGCTAATGAATCCGATATCTGCGTTTAAACGCGCTGCTGCGACGGCTTGATTTGCCCCTTTTCCACCTGGGATCACTTGGTAATTAGCACCAACAAGAGTTTCACCAGGACGAGGGAAAGATGGAACTTGAAGGACATGGTCGGCGTTAACACTACCTAAAACAACGAGTTTATTCATAATACGAACCTTGAGATATATCGTATGGAAAAGTTTATAGGTGTGCAGCCTAGCCAGCTAAGTGTCACACCAATCAACTCTGAAAAATGAGGGGACATTTCCCCTCACTATTTTCGATTAGCGAAAATGCTAATGGATGCGTTAATGATTATTTAGCGATAATTTTTAGAGGTACTGGGATGTACGCTTCTACTTTTTCGCCTTTTAGGATTTTATCTGCAATCTCAATACCTAAAGAACCAATCATGTCAGGTTGTTGAGCTACTGTTGCTGCTAGAATGCCGCGATTTACCGCTGCAATCCCGTCATCGGTGCCGTCAAAACCAACGATCATCACATCTTTACCCGACGCTTGAACCGCGCGAACCGCACCTAATGCCATTTCATCATTTTGAGCGAAAACGGCTTGAACGTCTGGGTTTGCTGCAAGCAAGTTTTCCATTACGTTAAGGCCTTTAGTGCGGTCAAAATCAGCTGGCTGGCTAGCAAGTAGCTCCATATGGCTACCTTTAACTGAGTTCATAAAACCTTCACCACGTTCACGAGCCGCAGAAGTACCAGCAATACCTTCTAATTGAATGACTTTCGCTTTTTCACCTACTTTTTCCATGATGAAGTGTCCCGCCATTTCACCACCGATAACATTATCAGAAGCGATGTGACTCACGACATCACCACGGCTTGCACCACGGTCAAGAGTCAATACAGGGATCTTAGAGCGGTTAGCCATACGAATCGCGTTAGATACGGCGTCTGAATCCGTTGGGTTAATCAGGATTGCCTTCACGCCACGAACCGTCAAATCTTCAATGTTTGAAAGCTCTTTACTTGGGTCATTTTGTGAATCCAGAACAATAAGGTTGTAGCCTAGCTCTTCTGCTTTTGCTTCAGCTCCATCTTTCATTGTTACGAAGAAAGGGTTGTTTAGCGTCGAAAGTACGATTGCCATAGTATCTTGAGCTTGTGCTGTTGCACTAACAGAAGCAGAAAGAACAGCGGCTGAAATTAGAGTAGCTAATTTATTCATCGTTAAAATCCTTGTAGTAGGGGTGATCTAGGTTAAACCCAGTTCGTTATCGTCGTTATGTTATCAAGAGTGTTGCCTGCTTTCTAACGAGTAACTTCAACCTTTCTCGTTAGAAAAGAACCATTTATTAATAATGTTATCTATATTGCTATTTGTTTTTGTTATCGACTAATACTGCCAGCAAAATAACCACCGCTTTCGCGATCATCTGGTAGTAAGAAGAGACGTCTAGTAAGTTCAGTGCATTGTTTAAGAAACCGATGATAAGAGCGCCAATGAGCGTTCCCATGATCCGGCCTCTACCTCCGGCTAAACTTGTGCCACCGAGAACAACCGCGGCAATTGCATCAAGTTCGTAACCCATACCAGCGGTCGGTTGGGCGGATGATAAGCGTGAGGTCACGATCAACCCTGCTAATGCAGCAAGTAAGCCACAGATGGCGTAAACACCAATTTTCACGCGATCAACATTGATACCAGAAAGGCGAGTGGCAGATTCGTTTCCACCTAGCGCGTAAACATAGCGACCAAAGCGAGTGTGATTAAGCAGATACCAGACAGAAGCAAACACAATCACCATCAGCCATACAGGGACAGGAATGCCAAGAGCGTAACCGGTACCAAACCATGCAAACGCATCGCCAGTATCAGTAAAACCCGTCGAGATAGGGCGGCCATCGGTGTAGACCATAGTGACACCACGAAGCAGAGTCATGGTGACGAGTGTGGCAATGAAAGCTTGTACTTTACCTTTGGCAATAATGATACCGCTGATTGCGCCAAGTGCAGCGCCAGCTAACAATGCGGTAGGAACGGCGATAATAACGGGCACTTCCATTCCTATTAAGCTAGCCGCAAATGCACCACAAAGCGCAAGTACAGAGCCAACACTTAAATCGATACCAGCCGTTAAAATAACCAGTGTCATACCGACGGCAATAATAGCGTTAACGGATGTTTGTCTAAGAATATTGAGAATGTTGTCGAGAGTAAAAAAGTTAGGGTTCAAAAATGAAACCACGACAATCAGAAAAATAAGAGCGATAAGTGATTTCTGCTCAATGAGCCACTCTTTGCTAATCAGTGGTTTCTTCATGTTTTTTTCAGTATCTGAGTTTGTCTTGCTCATTGTTTTGCTACTCATGCTGCTTCCTCGTTAATCTTTTTACCGACTGCGCACGCCAGTAGTAATTCTTGGTTGGCATCTTTTGCTTCAAATTCGCCACTTATGTGCCCTTCATGCATAACCAAAATACGGTCACTCATGCCTAATACCTCAGGCATTTCAGATGAAACTAGAATGATGCTCATCCCTTCGGCTTTAAATTTGTTGATCAGTTGGTAAATCTCTTTTTTCGCACCGACATCAACACCACGAGTTGGCTCATCGAGAATCAATACGTTGGGACGAGTCATTAACCCTTTTGCAATTGCAACCTTTTGCTGGTTACCACCGGAAAGGTTGCCGATGATCTGATCGCGGCTTGGCGTTTTGATATTGAAAAGTTTTATGAAATCTTCAACAGCAATGGCTTCATCTTTATGTTGGATCTGCATTCCTTTGGTGAGCTTATCAAGCGCACAAATGGACATGTTTTCTTTGACGGAAAGACCAAGTACGAGCCCATCGCCTTTCCTATCTTCAGATATATAAGCAATGCCATTTGCTAACCCATCTTGAGGGCTTATGGGGTTGATGGTTTTGCCGTGCAGTCTAATTTCACCAGACTCATAGGGCAGTGCACCGTAAATGACTTTCATTAATTCCGTTCGACCTGCACCCATCAAACCTGAAATACCGAGGATCTCACCGTGATCTAACGTGAAGCTGATATTATTAACACCGGAGCCACATAGATTTTTAACTTCTAAACAAACGGTGCCGTGTTCGGCATTAATGCGTGGATATTGTTCGTCTAGCTTACGTCCAACCATCATTTCGATAAGCATATCTTCATCGGTTTCAGCAACGGTGCGTTGACCAATGAATTTGCCATCACGTAAAACGGTGATGTCATCGCAAATCTCAAAAATCTCTTTCAAACGGTGTGAAATATAAACAATGCCGCACCCTTCTGCTCTTAGTTCATTAATGACCTTGAACAACGACTCTGTTTCGGTATCGGTCAGTGCATCGGTGGGTTCATCCATGATGATGACCTTAGACTCAAATGACAGCGCTTTAGCAATCTCGACCATTTGCTGCTCACCAAGGCTTAAATGACCTAATGGCGTTTTTGAGCTGTGCTTAACATTTAAGCGAGCCAGTAATTTGTCTGCCGCTTGGTACATCTCATTCCATAGAATACGACCCATCGTTCCGGTGATTTCTCGACCAAGGAAGATGTTCTCTGCGATTGTCAGCTCAGGAATTAAGTTCAGCTCCTGGTGGATAATGCTGATACCAGCTTGTTGAGAGTCTCGCGGACCTTTAAATGATGCAGGTTGCCCTTGATATTGAATACTCCCTGCGTCCATCGCGTAGATGCCAGTTAGCGCTTTCATTAAGGTTGATTTACCAGCTCCATTCTCTCCCATAAGTGCCATTACTCGGCCGGGATAAACATTCAGGCTGGCTTTATCGAGTGCTTTAACGCCAGGGAATGCTTTTTCAATGGAATCTAGTTCTAAAATTGCTTGAGTCATTTTTGGTCCTCAACGTTAGCGAATTTCATTTTCTGGTGAATTAAGCCAAGCATTAAAAGGTCACACCGGCTTGAAAAATCACGTTTGCGTAGGGAGTGCATTCACCTGTTCTTATTACCGCTCGGCTCTCTGCTGTGCGGGCTTTGAACTCTTCGTGTGGTAGGTAAGCAATGGTGATGGTTTTTTTACAACGTAGTTCTTCTGCCTTAAGTTCTTCAATAAGCAAGCCGTGAAGATCTGGGCTTACCTTGGAAAATTCTTCTGCGATGATAACGCCTTCAATTTGCGATTCGTCTAACGTGACTTTTACCGTGTCAATGAAGCTTGGAACGCCATGGGTGAGGGCGAGGTCAATACGTTGAACAAAATCCGGAATCGGTAATCCAGCATCGCAAATAGTGATTTCATCGGTGTGGCCAAGAGTCGCCACCAAAAAAGACATTTCAGAGTTGAGTAGGGTACTTTTTTTCATATTACGACCTTTAAAGTGTAGATGGTCCGAGTTAATGAGTTTGAGATAGCTCGAAAAATGCCCATCGATACGTTTCGATGGTGATAATAGCGTTGATTTTATAATTTGCACATCACGAAATGTGAATGTGTGATCTTTGTCATCGATACGTTTCGATGAGGCCAAAAAAGGTGATATTCATCACTGATGATTTTGTCAGTAGAGCGAGCGAATTTCATATTTCGTTAGATAAAAATCTCTAAAGAGTACGTTCAAAAGCTATACATCGGCGTGAGGTGATTTGAAATCGGTGAAGAGAGGGAGATATTCGCCATGTTAAAGCTAATAGACATAGAATCTAACGTGAGATGCCTGTTGCTCAAGCTTAGCCAAGAAAACACTCGAATATTCAATTAATGATCATTTTATAAAATATTAATTTGCAAGCGAATATTGTGACCCGTTGGGGAGTTTGTCAGAATAAAGTCAGTATTATATGAGTTATCTTTATCTACTGGGTGGAGATAATCGCACTTTAAGGATATATTCTGTTCTATCAATAAGATAGTTGGGGGGCTTATGATTAATAATGGTTTGAAACTTTGGGTTGCCTTATCCGTCTCTCTCTTTTCTGGTCTGTCTTTGGCCTCTGAAACGATAATTCTTGCTTATTCAGATACACAATCTTACCCATTTCAGATGGGAAGCGGCCGAGATGTTGCTGACCCTCCGGGTTTATCAATAGATCTCATAAATAAAAGTATGAGCGAGTTGGGTATCAATGTGAGGTACGTCCGTCTACCTGGCAAAAGGGTGTTGCAGTACCTAAAAACGGGGAAAGTGGATGGCGCGTTTATTCTCTCTCACAATGCACAACGTGAAAAATATGCGAGCTATCCAATGGTGGAAGGTAAACTTGATAGCACGAAGCGAGTTGCAACGTTAGGCTATTACTTTTATAAATTAAAGAATAAGCCGCTTGATTGGGATGGCGAAAACCTGACACAAACAAATAAGCAAGTGGGGGCCCATTTAGGGTTTTCAATTGTAAGAGAATTAGAAAAAAGAAAAGTTAAGGTTTATGAAGTTAAAACCACGTCTCAATTATTTGGAATGCTTAAGTTACAACGTTTAGCAGCAATAGCGGTACAAGATTCAACAGCTTTAGATTTCTTAAACAGTAATGATGACTATCCAGATGTGGAGCAGGTTCAACCAGCCATCATCACGAAGGACTATTATTTAGTGTTTGGTCAGAAGTTTGCCGACAGTCACCCGAATTTAGTTAACCAGATATGGGACACCATTGGCTCAAGTCGAGATAGTGTCCTATCTGAAAATCGACATAAGTATGTGGATTGAACCCATCGATTTTGGCTTTATCAAATAGTCGATGGTATTACATCCTAAACAATTCGACGCGCAGGTGTTCTTTATCTTCATAAGCCACGACGGATTGAAAGTGATCGCTCTGGTCGACAATGATTGAAAACATCTCTTTATGTTCTGAGCTTCCGATAAACAGAATCTGGGTCGATTTGCTCATCATTCCATGTTCATCAAAACTTGATGTTAAATCTTCATCTACGACACAAACTAAGACTTTTCCGTAACGTGCATTCAGATCGATATTATGAGCATGGGAGTATTGAATTTTAGTTCGAAGCTGAGTTTCAATTCTGCCAATTAGATCGACAAAACGGAACAAATCGGTCGAGCATGTTTGGACGAGACTATCTCTATTTTTGACTAGCACGGACTCAAGATTGCTGCCAGATTGTCTGCCAATTAATAGCCACTTTTTCGTGGTCTTTCTTACGGCTTTGTATCGATTCGACTTAGCGATGCGCTTAAGATATTGAACCAGCAGGTTATTGATTTCTGCTATGGAAAGGTGTTTGTCGAGTTTTTTGAATTCCAGATGTAATAAGGCGTGTGTCGTGATGTCTAATAGTAATTGGGATTGGTTCATTCGCGTATCGATTTGGTGCTGAAATTAACAAATATCATACACTTAATCGCGTAAAATAATAGTCGCGTATGATATCTTCTTTCTGAGTTTGTTACATTTTACTACTAAAATAATCGTCATACAAAAATAACCCGAGTGATTAGCTTGAATGCATTCAGGGTCGTTTTCTCTATGCATGTCGAATTTGAGCTGTGATTGAAACTAATGCATGATCGGTACTGAATTGATCGTGTTCAAAACTAGGGTTGATGATATGTTGATCCGTTACCTTATATTTCACCACCTCTAGAATATTAGATGAGTTATGACAGTCGAACTCATTAGATAACAGTATGTAATCCAATACCGATCCTTTTGCTCCGTAATAATGAGTTGGCGCTCTATCTTCTAATAAGTCGACACCGTTCAATTGGCAATAAATATCCCAACTGTCTTTGAGTTGAAATGGTGCGAGCCACTCTAGGCTAAATCTATCGCGCCTTAATTCACAGGAGAGTAAGCCACTAAATTCTTCGTTGAATAGGGGCTTATTGAAATCGCCCATTAATACGACTGCTTGATCGGTTTTTTCTCTTTGAGTAGTGATGTAGCGATGCAGTAAATTCGCTTCAAGGCCGCGTTGAAGAGTGGATAGCCATGAACCAAACTGTTCATCATGTAATGAGTTCAGCTGTTTTTTTTCATAAGCAATGGGTTCTGGCTCTGCTCTATTTTCTAACTCGACGGGTTCTTTTGGACGTTGAGATTTGAAATGCACCACATAACAATCTGTAATGCCTATATGAGGCAATTCAATGCTGGCATGTACTGGAATTCGATTAAATGAAAAATCAGTGCTCGTTTCAAATCGAGCGATGAACTCATTGTCCGGTACTACAGGTTGGCACTTCACAATCGGAAAACGTGATGCAATGGCAACCACCGGAGAGTGGAATAGATAGCCATCTTCGGCTTTGGGTTCATCAACGGTACAAAAGTAGGGATAACCGAGTTGGTTAAGCTGTTTTTCTAGTGCGTTGGGGCTAAAGACTTCTTGAAAACCAATAACATCAGAATTTAACTGGCTGATTTTGTCGTGAAACCATTTCTGTTTTTTTTGCCACTCTTCTTGCGTCAAAATATTTTCAAAATCGTAGTAAGCATTGGGTGGCTCAACATAATTGAAAAGATTAATGGTGGTGAAGGTGATTGCATCAGGATTAGGCAAATTTCAGTTCTCAAAATCAGATTCTGGTTAGTTGTTTACAATAGTACTGAAATGCGCCGAAAATGGTATGGCTAACTGTTAATTAAATTGGACGGCTACGAAAAAGCCTCACGTTTATGGCGTGAGGCTTTGGTATCGTTTAATCACCCGTAGAGGGAAATTTGATGATTATAGTTCTGCTTTGATCCAAACCATACGGTGGTCAGAAGAGATGTCTTTACCGTTACCGTAGTTACCAACGCGCTCATCATTCACAAGAAGACGACCTGATTCGAAAGTAGCAGGCCAGTGTACTCCTGACTCAGTAATATTGAGATTGGCCGATGGGATAACGTGATCTAAACGGAGTCCGCTTGTGCTCGTTATTTGATTTGGGTATGGAGTATCCCAACTTGATGCTCGACATTCACCTGTTGCTAAACATTCAGGTCCACCCCAGCTTGCCGGTGCATAATTACCTGTTGTCGCTTGTGTATTAACTTTCGCATGGTTCATTAAGTCTTGAATCGCTGAACGATCGCCATCACCTTTTTCTGGGTCTGAATTTAAGTCACCCATCACGACAAATTTAGCGCTAGATGTCAGTCCACCTGTAACGCCTTTATCATCGTAAATGTAGCTTGCATTATCACCCACATAGTCAACCCAGAAGTCAATTTCAGCTCTGTTATGGATTATGTTATGCATTGCTGCATTGTTGAAAATTGGTGGTGTAGGGTGAGACAGTAGGAGGTGAATCGTTTCTGTTGAACCATCCGATTGTGGTATTAGAATAGGGGCATCAACGTGGTTTTTTGATGATAATGGGAAATTTGCCCAGGCCGAATCTGAATACCATGCATCACCACAAGTTAACCCGTTACCATCGCAATCAACAACGACAGGGTTAATTTCACCTGGCATATCTTTCCATTTGAAGTTTTGGAAAGTCCGAGTGTTTTCATGATCGATTTCGTATTGTGATAATAGAGCGAATGCATATTTGCCATGGTATTCACCAAAGCCCCATGAATCATTCGCGTAAGTAAATGATCCTTTGTTTGCATCTGTTGCCACTATATTGTCTCTATTTAAATCGTAGCCACTTAGTTTACCTGTATTGGTTGCGTAGTTTTCAACGTATGGGAAAGAAATTGGTTCTAATAAATCACCACCATCAATGCTATTAGGGCTTTGAGGTACTGCAAGGTAGTTAAGGCGGAATCCGTTCAATGCGCGGTTATCCTCCGCTGTACCGTCGTTGTTATACTCGGCCATTAGGATCACATTTGGACGTTCAGTCTGAATAGTTGCGGCAATATTTCTAATTTGAATTATTTTTAGAGCTTTTGAAATATCATCGGCGTCTGTCAACGTACCAGCTTTCCAAGCATCAATAAGAACTTGTTGATCAGTCGCTTTAGTCATCATTTCATCAACTAGAAGTTCAAATGTAGTACGATCAAAAGACAAGTTGTAAGTGGCAATTTTTACTTCAGTAGCCGTAGGTGCTGGTGTATCTGGTAAGTAGTTATTAACCGTTTCTTCATCATTACAACCTGCTAATAAAGCGACAGTGATTGCTAGCGCTGCAGTAGTTTTTAGTAGTTTCATTAGAATTCTCAAATTAGGGGGAGTGAAAACCATGTGAATAATACGGAACGCATAATTTTATAAATGAGAGTTTTGTCACTACTATTACTTTTTGTAATGTTACTTTTCACTATTAATGAGACGAAGATCGTACTGCAGGGTGATTGGTGTCTCAAAAAATATTGATTATTAACTATTGTTTATCATGTTTTATTTGAGGTTGAATGAAATTATATGTGGAGATATTCCAACTAACCTTACTTTTCTAAATGCTAATTCTAGCGACTCTCATCCTTAGCGCATCACTGCCTTTTCTAGGTCGTAGAGGAATTCATCTGTGTACTTGATTAGAAGTTGATCCAAATAATGTCACTTTTTTATGCTGTGTAATTTTTTATACCACCGCTGCTATTAGTGGGTTCTAGCATGGATGAATTACTTTATAGTTGCTTAAGTTCATATGCTTAGCTTGCCTTTCTACCTCGTGCATATCAAGAATCAATTGAATTTATAAAACTGTGCATTAAGCACGTTTTGTGCAGATTTAGATGCCTACATGGTCACGAAATGTACACTATTGGTTTTGTTACTATTTTCGCGTTTATATTTTGCATTTTGTTACATTTTTTTAAGTGCTCAATTCCAAATTTGGCGCTTTAGATCTGTTGGGGGGAGATTACATGAAATTTAAGCTTACCAGTATGGCAATGGTTACAATGCCACTGGTGACATTATTATCTGGTTGCTGGGATGGTAGCTCGGTAGAACAGAACAACAGTTCATCACAAGTGCTTGAAATTAAGGCTATAGATGGTTATTTACGTAATGCAGAAGTTTGGCTAGATCTAAATCGAAACTACTTAAGGGATCCCGGTGAACCCTTTGCCATATCTGGAGAAGGTGGCCGAGCTTTAATTGATGTATCTGAAATTGGCGGCGACTTAACTTCATACCCTGTAATGGCGAGTACGATTGCGGGGCAGACTATCGATGAAGATAATCCAGATATTCCTTTAAGGGATGGCTATTTAATGACTGCTCCTCCTGGTTCTAAAGTCGTTACACCAATTACTACTCTCGTAGATTCGAAAATGGTTGAAGGAAAAAGTGAAGCAGAGGCAATAAAAGAAATAAATCAACTGCTTGCACAGCCTGAAACTAATCTTATGAGTGATTACCTTGCAGATAAGAATGAATTATTGGCTGATAGTGCTAGAGCTTTAGTCCAGTTATTGCCACAGCAAGTAGACGACATGAACACTCCAGAAAAACTTGAGATACTTACTCAAGGGGCAGAGTTATTGGGGGAAGAGGTTCGTAAGCAGGAGTCTAGAGGTCAAATAGTTACATTAGAAAAATTAGTTTTAACTGTAACGAACAATCAAGCCACATTGAATCAAGACCGAGATGAAGATGGTGTTGAGGATGACCGAGATGCGTTCCCAGACAATAAAGCGGAAAGCCTTGATAGTGATAACGACGGCACGGGCAATAACGCGGACACCGATGACGACAACGATGGATGGAGTGATGCCG
>NZ_VTYA01000025.1:0-35401 GCF_013114135.1 Vibrio sp. 03-59-1 | reverse complement strand
TAGATTGAACGCACCCGCGGTCGATTATGCGATACTAGCTCAGTTGGTAGAGCGCAACCTTGCCAAGGTTGAGGTCATCGGTTCGAACCCGATGTATCGCTCCATTTTCTTATCAAGAGAGTGGATACAGTTAATATCGCTCTTTCTAATGCTGTGAAAGCATAAATCCCAAATAAACATTAAAAATTCACCCTTCGGTGGATATTTTTTTGTCTTTATCTTTTCAATAACCATTGAAATGCTACTTATACACACGGTGATCTGATGATTTACAGTGGTCTTTGTATATTCGTTAACAGACTTATCCACAAAAAATTAGCTGTGGATAAGTTGGTTGATAAGGTGTTTTGTTGTGTGTGTTTGATTTTTCGTTTAAAAGATCTTTTTGTGGCAAATAGGTTGTCATATCGGAAGGGGTTTCTTTATCTTATTGTTTTTTAAGGATTTGGTTGGTTTTTATTCGACATTCCCCCTCTGTATTAAAGATCATTAACTTGTTGTTTTTTGATCCTAATCATTTCTTTAGACTGTGTTTAACTTTTCTAAGCGTATATCAAACCGTCGCTATTAAATTTATTGTCCACATTTGTGGTTTTGAGATGAATATCAAATATTGAGAGAGGGTTTTGTGCAAAAGACAGCCTTAATCAAGCTCGAAATTAGGCGTCCCTTGGTAAACCTTTTTGAACGATACGAATAAGCCTCTGCTTTTTCGTGCTATGGCGGGCGCTATCTACTGGAAGCTGCTGTAGCTGTTGTTGAATGGCCCACTGAATATGAGTATCCAGAACATCACTTAGCCCGAACCGCGACTCTAAAGCTTCTACAATCGCAAGCTTGTACGGAGCATTACCTAATGCGATAGAGATGTTGCGTAGCCACTGTAGATGTCCGATACGACGAATCGCGGAACCTTCCATTTTTTTGAGAAACATATCTTCATCCCAACTAAATAGCGAGAGAAGATCGGGTTCTTTAAATGAGGTTCGGCGGTGGAAATCTGTTTGGTCTGTTAAATCAGAAAATCGATTCCACGGGCAAACTAGCTGGCAATCATCGCAACCATAAATACGGTTTCCAATCGCGGTTCTAAACTCTTCAGGAATGACACCATCAAATTCAATGGTTAAGTATGAAATGCAGCGACGACCATCTACGATTTTCTCATCGACGATAGCGTTGGTTGGGCACGATGTGATGCAGGCTTTGCATTTACCGCACTCATCTTCGCTTGGGGTATCAACAGGCAGAGGAAGATCGATCAGTAGCTCTCCTAAGAAGAACCAAGAGCCCGCTTCTTTATCTAATATGAGTGAGTGTTTTCCTGTCCAGCCGAGTCCCGCCTTTTGAGCCAATGGCCTTTCAAGGATCGGCGCTGAATCAACAAAAGGGCGATGTCCAAACTGTCCGACTTCTTGCTCAATAAGCTGTCCTAGCTTTTTGAGTTTGTTGCGAACCAATTTATGGTAATCACGCCCGAGTGAGTATCGACTGATATACCCAAGGTTAGGATCACTCAAGTTAGAAGCAAACATAGCTTCAGGTGGCAGATAGTTCATTCTTGCGCTGATGACTCTTACCGTTCCCGGTAACAGTTCATCTGGTCGAGCTCGCATCATGCCATGACGCGCCATCCAATCCATATCTCCGTGGTAACCATTATCTAACCATTTCTGTAATGGACCTTCATGTTCTCGTAAATCAACATCGCAGATCCCTACCTTTTGAAACCCTAATTCACGGGCCCAAATTTTAATTTGAATCGCTAGTTGATCGTAGTTCATGAGTGGATTGCTCTGAAAAAATGGGGTCGGATCTTAACGGATCTTCAACTTAGAATCTAGAATCATTTATTGAGTTAATCACTTTTGCTAGAGAAAATGCCGATTAACGAAGGAAAGTCATGAGTATCGTAAATAAAGTGACATTTTTACGGATTACTTACACTTGATATCTTGTCTCTCAAAACCAACAAGGTTTACTATTCGTACTCTTTTGATTTTTATATAGTCGACAGTCAATATTTAGAGAATGTATCTATGAGCACAAAACAATTCACCTTGAAAGATGAACAGGCAACCATTCAAATGGGCAATGCGCTTGCTGGCATTTGTTCTCAACAAACAACCATTTATCTACATGGTGATCTTGGGGCTGGAAAAACAACATTTAGCCGTGGATTTATTCGCGCTCTTGGACACGATGGTAATGTAAAAAGTCCAACCTACACCTTAGTGGAACCTTACCAGTTAGCTGATTGGCAAGTGTATCATTTTGACTTATATCGTCTTGCCGATCCTGAAGAGTTGGAATACATGGGGATTCGTGATTATTTTACTGACGATGCTATTTGCTTGGTAGAGTGGCCAGAAAAAGGGCAAGGACTATTACCGCAAGCGGATTTAGATATTGAATTACGTTATGACGACCAACAGCGAGTGGCGTTATTAACGGCAAATAATGATTATGGTCGAGTTTTATTAAGTCAATTGGAGCTATGTTGATCAGCATACGAATTCCAGCAGTTGTTATTGCTGCTATCACTTTCCTACTTAGTTTCTCAACTTTAGCGTCTGCCAATGCGCTTGAAGGGCTGCGAGTGTGGCCCTCTCCAGATGAAACTCGTGTTGTTATTGATTTAAAATCTGAGGCTGATTTTAGCTATTTTACTTTAAGTAGCCCCAGTCGCTTAGTGGTCGATCTGAAAAAGACATCATTAAGCACAAAGTTACCGCTAGTGGTCTCTGATAGCCCAGTGTTGTCAAAAGTGAGAAAAAGCAGCGCTCCAAGTAAGGGGACGTATCGCCTCGTTTTTGAATTAAAGAAGCACTCTACTCCTGAGTTATTCAAACTCAGCCCGACTCCAGGTGGCCAATATGGGCACCGTTTAGTGGTCGATTTTCCACATGGTAAAACAGCAGTTAAAGGCAAGGTGCCATCGAAGCCTGTGGTGAATAAAGACATCTCACAAATTCAGCGCAAGAAAGATATTCTGATTGTGATCGACCCTGGCCATGGGGGAGAAGATCCCGGCTCTATCGGGCCGTCTAGAAAATACGAAAAGAACGCGACATTAAGTATTTCAAAGAAGATCGCAGCACAGTTAAATGCGATTCCTGGTATCAAAACACGTCTAACACGTAACTCAGATTACTTTGTGAACCTGAATCGTCGTGTTGCGATTGCACGTGAAAATGATGCCCACCTGCTGATCTCCATTCATGCTGATGCCTTTACTACGCCTAAGCCGCGTGGTGGCTCTGTGTTTGTGTTAAATACAAAGCGTGCCAATACCGAAATTTCGCGTTGGGTCGAAAACCATGAGAAACAGTCGGAATTACTGGGTGGTACGGGAACGGTTCTCACTAAGAATATTAATGATAAAAATGTAAACCAAACCTTGCTTGATTTACAGTTTAACCATTCTCAGAAAGAGGGGTATAAGCTGGCGAAATCTATTTTATCTGAGATGGGAAAAGTCGCTAAACTGCATAACTCTAAGCCGATTAATACCAGCTTGGCTGTTTTACGCTCACCGCAAATCCCTTCAGTTTTAGTGGAAACTGGCTTTATCTCTAATCCAACTGAGGAGCGTTTACTTTTCCAACGTTCTCACCAAGATAAATTAGCGAGGGCGATTACCCAAGCGGTGGTTCGTTATGTTCAAGCTAATCCTCCAGAGGGAACCATTTTAGAGGCTCAAGGAAAAGCGGTTAAGCATAAAGTCAAAGCCGGTGAGTCGTTATCGGTTATCGCAAAGCGTTACGGGACATCGGTAGCCACAATAAAATCCGCTAACCGATTAAAATCGTCCGGCTTAGCTGTTGGGCAAGTATTAACGATTCCGGGATACTCCATGCCGACCGTTGTGCCTAAAGCGAAAAACCCAATAGAGACGAAGACGGTGACGCATATCGTTCGAAAAGGGGATTATTTAGGCAAAGTAGCAAAACGCTATAAAGTGAGTGTCGCGAGCATTAAACGAGAGAACCGACTTAAATCGGATACGTTGAAGTTAGGGCAAAAACTAAGAATTACAGTGAGTTTGAAAGATCTTCCGCTTAGAAAACACAAAGTTAAACGCGGTGAATTTTTAGGTAAGATCGCCACTAAATATGGTGTTACGGTAAATAGCCTTCGCAAAGCGAATAAGTTGCGCTCCGATTCACTCGCGGTTGGCCAAGTGCTAATCATACCGAATAAGTAGGCGGCTTCTTACGATGACAATTAAAATATTACCCGCCCGGTTAGCCAACCAAATTGCCGCAGGTGAAGTGGTAGAAAGACCAGCCTCAGTCGTGAAGGAGTTGGTTGAAAATAGCTTGGACTCAGGTGCGACTCGAATCGACATCGATATTGAGAAAGGCGGAGCTAAGCTCATTCGGGTGCGCGATAATGGTAAAGGCATTGTAAAAGATCAATTGGCTCTGGCGTTGAGTCGACATGCGACCTCTAAGATTCATACTCTTGATGATCTTGAAGCGATCATTAGTTTAGGTTTTCGTGGAGAAGCGCTAGCCAGTATAAGTTCCGTTGCTCGCCTGACGATGACTTCTCGACCTGCCACGCAAGATCAAGCTTGGTCGGCGTACAGTGAAGGCCGAGATATGGCGGTAAAATTACAGCCAACGGCTCACCCAATTGGCACCTCTGTTGAAGTATTGGATCTCTTCTTTAACACGCCTGCTCGCCGTAAGTTCTTACGCACTGAAAAAACAGAATTTACCCATATCGATGAATTGCTTAAACGCATTGCTTTAAGTCGTTTTGATGTGACGATCAATCTTCGTCATAACGGGAAAATGATCCGTCAATACCGAGCATCAAAAAACGATCTCCAAGCAGAGAAGCGTATTGCAGCTGTGTGTGGGGCCTCTTTTGTTCGTCATATGCTTAAAATTGAGTTGGAGCATCAAGAGCTAAAGCTTCATGGTTGGGTAACGACGCCTGAAGGGGCTAGGCAACAAAGTGATTTGCAGTACTGCTATGTGAATGGTCGAATGATGCGTGACAAGCTGATTAATCACGCAATTCGACAAAGTTATGCCACCAGTTTGAAGCCTGAGCAGTTTGCTACTTATGTTCTGTTTATCGAGATAGATCCCCATCAAGTCGATGTGAATGTACACCCTGCAAAACATGAGGTTCGCTTTCATCAAGCTCGCTTAGTGCATGATTTCATTTATCAGGCTTTAACTAGTGCCTTGGCACAAAGTGAACATATTGACGAGCCTAGAGTCACAGAATCAGCCTTTCATCAGGAGGAGTGCGAGACTCAGCGTGCTGAGGTGGCAGGTGCAGAGCTTTCTGCATCCGAACGTGCAGCAGAAGTGATAGATCAAATGCCTTCTTACCCCGGTAAAGCTGAGAGTGAACGATCGCCTTCGATTGCTGATGGTGTGAGTGAATCTTACCCGAATCGAGATTGGGTCACTAAACCTCATCATGCAACCCAAAGCCCTCAGCCTTATAGCACTAAGAATCTAAGTTCTGGTTCTCAAAGTTCGTCGCATCAAAGTCCATCGTCTCAAAATACAGCGCTTTCTAAAGATAAGCGTTACCACGCTCAACCTGCGCCATCAAAGCAAGAAGTACACGCTTACCATCAGTTAATGAAAACGACTGAAGGTGAAGGTGCGTTTCAGGATCCAAAAGATCAGAATGAAGTCGTTACTGATGGGAAGGCGAGCTCTGAGGCGAAGAATCAGCAAGAAATTGTCGAATTAGGCAAAGCACTCTGTGTTGTTGAGCAGCAATATTTGGCGATGGGCTCAAAATCGGGTTGTTTGCTCGTATCACTGATTCGTGGTGAGTGGTTGCGAGTTAGAGGCCAACTTAATACAAATTTGAATCCCTTAACTAGCCAACCACTGTTAGTGCCGTTATCGATAAAGCTTGGTAAAGATATGATAGCGCTGGTTGAAGCGAATCAATCTTTATTAGGGACATTTGGTATCCAGCTTAAAGCCAGAAATTACGAAACAATACTGGTTATGGGGGTTCCGCAGCCATTAAGGCAGCAAAACCTGCAACAGTTGATCCCAGATCTGTTATCTTATCTGCTCTCAGACGATCAAGTGAATGCCGATTCGTTAGCTTCTTGGCTGGCAAATCAAATAACACAAGTAAAAAGCAGCTACACTTTATCTGAAGCAATTCAAATTGTTGCGGAACTCGAACAGCTTTGGCAAGGTCAATTACCATTAGACGATATAGATTTCGTTAAACCGATTGATTTTTCAGCCACCGTTGCAGCATTTAAGCTGTAAACGGTAAGCTATTGATTAAAAATATAAATAAAAAAGTGAACATGAATCAGAAGTTACCTTTAGCGCTATTTTTAATGGGGCCAACAGCATCAGGAAAAACGGATCTTGCGATACGTTTACGCCAAAAGTATCCAGTCGAAATTATCAGTGTGGACTCTGCATTGATCTATAAAGGGATGGATATTGGAACCGCGAAACCTGATGATCAAGAGCTCGCGCTTGCCCCTCACCGTTTGATCGATATATTAGATCCTAGCGAAGCGTATTCTGCCGCCGATTTTCGACGCGATGCATTGGAAGCAATGAATGATATTGTTTCTGAAGGTAAAATACCGTTATTGGTTGGCGGTACAATGCTATATTACAAAGCATTACTTGAAGGTTTATCACCACTTCCAGCGGCCAACCCTGAAATACGTCATCAAATAGAACAACAAGCGCTGGCGAATGGCTGGGCAGCGTTACATGATGAATTAAAAGCGATCGATCCTGTATCTGCAGAAAGAATTCATCCAAATGATCCACAAAGGTTGTCTAGGGCATTGGAAGTTTACCGAATTTCAGGTAAAACTCTAACTGAGCTTACTCAAGTGAAAGGTGAAAGCCTGCCATTTAGAGTAAAACAATTTGCGATAGCTCCCAAGGAAAGGGCAGAACTCCATCGTCGTATTGAATTACGTTTTGATAAGATGCTAGAGGCTGGGTTTGAAGATGAAATGCGTACTTTGTATGCCCGAGATGATCTTCATCCAGATCTTCCATCGATTCGATGTGTTGGATATCGACAGATGTGGGACTATTTAGATGGGCAGTGCGATTTAGATGAAGCGGTATTCCGTGGTGTCTGCGCTACTCGTCAATTGGCCAAGCGACAAATCACCTGGTTACGCAGTTGGGATGATTTAACTTGGTTAGATAGCGAAAACATTGAACAAGCGTTAGAAACTCTTTCAGATGCAATAGCATCCGATTGAATTAGCTGTGTATAATGTGATCGTTTTTGCGTGAATATACCCTGAAGGATCTGTCATTAAGATTTAACAATGATCATCAATTCTAAATGACAATAGGGTGTTTATTATTCATTTAGCTCAGATGCAAAGGCCGCACACTTTTTAGTGCACCACTAGCTAAATAATTACAACTAAAAAATCAAATAAGGAAAATAAAATGGCTAAGGGGCAATCGCTACAAGACCCATTCTTAAATGCTCTACGACGTGAGCGCATTCCAGTGTCTATCTACCTTGTGAATGGCATTAAGCTACAAGGTCAGATCGAATCTTTTGATCAATTTGTGATCTTGCTGAAAAATACAGTTAACCAAATGGTATACAAACATGCGATTTCAACTGTTGTCCCAGCTCGAGCAGTGAGTCACCATACTGCAGAGCGTCCAGCAGATCGCCCTCAAGAGAAATCTGAAGATTAATATTCAAATCTCAAAAGTAATAAGGAGTTGGTTGCTTGTTTGACCGTTATGAAGCCGGCGAACGAGCCGTACTTGTTCATATCAACTTCACGCAACAAGGTGAGTGGGACGATCTCAGCGAGTGTGAAATGCTGGTGTCTTCTGCTGGGGTGACGACGCTACAAGTTGTGACGGGTAGTCGTCAGTCACCACACCATAAATACTACGTTGGAGAGGGGAAAGCTCAGGAAATCGCCCAAGCTGTACAGCTAACGGGTGCTGATGTGGTGATATTTAACCACGCCTTATCTCCAGCCCAAGAACGTAACCTAGAAATGTTGTGCAAATGCCGAGTGTTGGATCGTACCGGTTTAATACTTGATATTTTTGCTCAACGAGCTCGGACACATGAAGGGAAATTACAGGTTGAGCTTGCTCAGCTTCGTCATATTTCAACTCGATTAATCCGTGGTTGGACCCACCTTGAGAGACAAAAAGGTGGTATTGGTTTACGTGGTCCGGGTGAAACGCAGTTAGAAACCGATAGACGTTTATTGCGTGAGCGAATTAAAGCGATTCTACGCCGTTTAGCTAAAGTGGCGAAGCAGCGTGAGCAAGGGCGGCGAGCTCGGAATCGAGCAGAAATCCCAACCATTTCATTGGTAGGTTATACCAATGCGGGTAAATCGACACTGTTTAACTGCATTACAGATGCGGGAGTGTATGCGGCAGACCAATTATTTGCGACGTTAGATCCTACATTGCGTAAGATCGAATTAGCCGATGTTGGGCCTGCGATTCTCGCGGATACTGTTGGTTTTATTCGTCATTTACCTCATGATTTAGTTGCAGCATTTAAAGCAACATTACAAGAAACGCAAGAAGCTGACATTTTGTTACATGTTGTTGATGCCAGTGATGAGCGTTTTCGTGAGAACATTCAAGCGGTTCATGATGTACTAGAAGAGATCGATGCCCATGAGGTACCGTCTTTAGTCGTGATGAACAAGATCGACAGCCTTGATGATCAAAATCCTCGTATCGAAAGAGATGAGGAAGGCTTACCTCGTACTGTTTGGGTTTCTGCTATGAATGGCATCGGTATGGATCTTCTATTTGAAGCTCTAACTGAACGCTTAGCGAAGCAGATGGTACAGTATCAGTTGCGAATTCCACCTCAATATCAAGGTAAAATTCGTAGCACATTCTTCGAGTTAAATTGTATTCAACAAGAAGAATATGATACAGATGGTAACTTGTTGATAGATATTCGAATGCAACAAGTAGATTGGTCTAGGATTGAAAAAAGAGAAGGGGCAGTTTTGAGTGACTTTATCGTTACAGAAAGGACTGCTACAGTATAACGTCATATCAAATGATGGAGCTTTCTAATGGCGTGGAATGAGCCTGGTAATAACAACGGCAATAACGGCCGCGATAATGACCCTTGGGGTAATAAAAATAATCGCGGTGGCCGAGATCAAGGACCGCCAGACCTAGATGAAGTTTTTAATAAACTGAGTCAAAAGTTGGGTGGCAAGTTTGGTAAGAAAGGTGGCAATGGCCCGAGTATTGGTGGTGGTGGCGCAATTGGCTTAGGTCTAATTGTTGTCGTTGCGATTGCGGTATGGGTATTTTCTGGTTTCTATACAATCGGTGAGGCTGAGAGAGGGGTTGTCCTTCGTCTTGGTAAATATGACCGTATTGTTGATCCAGGCCTAAACTGGCGACCTCGTTTCATTGATGAATACGAAGCGGTAAACGTACAAGCAATTCGTTCATTGCGAGCTTCTGGCACAATGTTAACGAAAGACGAAAACGTAGTAACAGTAGAAATGGGTGTTCAATATCGTGTTGCTGACCCATATAAATACTTGTTCCGCGTAACGAGTGCTGATGACAGTTTGCGTCAAGCGACAGATTCTGCATTACGTGCCGTTATTGGTGACTCATTGATGGACAGCACGCTTACCAGCGGTCGTCAGTTGATTCGTCAAACAACGCAAGAGACACTAAATAGTATCATTGATAAATATGATATGGGTCTTATCGTTATCGACGTTAACTTCCAGTCTGCTCGTCCGCCTGAAGAAGTTAAAGATTCGTTTGATGATGCGATTGCTGCGCGAGAAGATGAAGAGCGTTTCATCCGTGAAGCTGAAGCATATAAGAATGAAATTTTACCGAAAGCAACAGGTCGTGCTGAGCGTCTGAAAAAAGAAGCGCAAGGTTATACTGAACGCACGGTGAATGAAGCTCTTGGTCAAGTGGCTCAGTTTGAGAAACTACTACCAGAATATCAAGCGGCACCAGAGGTTACTCGTAACCGTTTGTACCTTGATACAATGGAAGAAGTGTACACCAATACATCGAAAGTACTGATTGACTCTGAATCGAGCGGTAACTTGCTGTACTTGCCAATTGATAAGCTAAGTGGCCAGGACGGTGACAGTTCTAAGCGTAAGACTAAATCGTCTTCTGCTTATGACAGTATTGAACTTGAATCTCAACGTACAGATACTCAAACCGAGACTCAAACCCGTTCAACTAACTCACGTCAAGGGAGATACTAATAATGCGTAAGTTAATGATCCCTGTATTGGTCGTTGCGTTAGCGATTATGTTGATGTCATTGTTTGTTATTCCTGAAGGTGAACGTGGTATCGTGATCCGTTTCGGGCGTGTACTTAAAGATAACAATGATGTGGCTGCACGTATTTACGAACCTGGTTTGCACTTTAAGATGCCAATGTTTGATCGTGTGAATCGTCTTGATGCGCGTATCCAAACGATGGATGGCCGTTCAGACCGATTCGTAACGTCTGAGAAAAAAGATGTCATCATCGATACCTACGTGAAATGGCGTATTGAAGATTTCGGTCAATACTACCTAGCAACAGGTGGTGGCAATGTTCAGACTGCTGAAGCTCTGTTAGAACGTAAAGTAACGGATGTATTACGTTCTGAAATTGGCTCTCGTGAAATCAAGCAGATTGTTTCTGGTCCTCGTAACGAAAAAGTTCTGCCTTCAGTTGAAGATGCAGAATTAATCCCAGAAGCGTCTAAAGAAGCATTGGAAGTTGATGGTCAGCGTGACATCATCATGGATAACGTACTTGCCGATACAAGTGAGAGCGCTCTGACAGACTTAGGTGTAAGAGTGGTTGACTTCAGAATGAAGAAAATCAACTTACCTGACGAAATCAGTGAATCGATCTACAAACGTATGCGTGCGGAACGTGAATCGGTTGCTCGTAAGCACCGTTCTCAAGGTCGTGAAAAAGCCGAAGTTATTCGTGCTCAAGCGGAACTTGAAGTGGCGACAGTACTTGCCGAGGCAGACAGAACTGCGCGTGTAACACGTGGTGATGCCGATGCAAAAGCAGCCGCTATCTATTCAAATGCTTATAACAAAGATCCTGAGTTTTATGGATTCTTACGTTCACTGAAAGCATATGAGAAGTCTTTTGGCTCTAAGAGTGATATCTTAGTTCTTGATCCAAAGAGTGATTTCTTCAAATACATGAATGACGCAAAAGGTGTTACTTCTAAGTAATGACTTATCGTCTTCAGTATTAAGAAAAAGGCTCCGCAAGGGGCCTTTTTTGTGCCTGTTGATTTATTAATGGCGTTTTTAAGAGAGTTAGGTTGGTGTATGTCGAGTTCGATTTGGTTAGCGATAGGCTTGGTTTTAATTGTGGAAGGGCTTGGACCGTTGATTGCTCCAAATGGTTGGAGAAATATGGTGGCTCAATTGAGTGAACAACCAGACAATCAACTACGCCGTATTGGTGGTTGTTTAGTGGTTGCGGGAGCGGTTATCGCAATAATGATGAGTTAAACAAGCTGATTGATTTCTACATGCTTATCAATCCGTTATCCGTGAAGATTCTAGAATGCCTAAAAAATGACTGCAAGAAATGTGATTCAGTGCTAGAATCCATTTTTAATTAGCAACAGAATTGGAAAGATGGGAAATAACGTAGTCGTGCTAGGCACCCAATGGGGTGACGAAGGTAAAGGTAAAATTGTTGACCTTTTAACTGAAGATGCAAAATACGTGGTTCGCTACCAAGGCGGTCACAATGCTGGTCATACTCTTGTCATTGACGGTGAAAAAACCGTTCTTCACTTAATTCCATCAGGTATTCTTCGCGATAAGCTTAAGTGCGTTATCGGTAACGGTGTTGTTCTATCACCAGAAGCCCTGATTAAAGAGATGAAACCTTTAGAAGAGCGCGGCATCCCTGTTCGCGAACGTCTTTTCATTTCTGAAGCATGTCCTCTAATTCTTCCTTACCATATTGCTCTAGACCAAGCGCGTGAAATCGCTCGTGGTAAAAAAGCAATTGGTACAACTGGTCGTGGTATCGGTCCAGCTTATGAAGATAAAGTTGCTCGTCGCGGTCTTCGCGTTGGCGATCTATTCGACAGAGAAGCATTCGCAGAGAAACTAAAAGAAGTGATGGAATACCATAACTTTGCATTAGTTAACTACTACAAAGCGGAAGCGGTAAGCTACGAAGAAGTACTTGAGCAAGCTATGGGCTATGCAGACCTACTAACTTCAATGGTTATCGATGTAACTGACGAACTAGATGCTGCACGTAAGCGCGGTGATAAGATCATGTTTGAAGGTGCGCAAGGTACTCTACTTGACATCGACCACGGTACTTACCCATACGTAACGTCTTCTAACACTACTGCTGGTGGTGTTGCTGCAGGTTCTGGTTTCGGCCCTCGCCACATTGGTTACATTCTTGGTATCGCTAAAGCTTACTGTACTCGTGTTGGTTCTGGTCCATTCCCGACAGAGCTATACGATGGTCTAGAAAAACAAGATCCAGTAGGTAAGCACTTAGGTGATGTTGGCCATGAGTTTGGTGCAACAACTGGTCGTTTACGCCGTACTGGTTGGTTCGATGCTGTGGCAATGCGCCGTGCAATCCAAATCAACTCAATTTCTGGCTTCTGTCTAACTAAGTTAGATGTGCTAGACGGTCTTAAAGAACTTAAGATCTGTACTGGTTACCAGATGAAAGATGGTTCTATCCTAGAAGTTTCTCCAATGGCTGCTGAAGCATTTGAAGAAGCGACACCAGTTTACGAAACTATGCCTGGTTGGTCTGAAAATACTTATGGTGTAACGTCTCTTGATGCGCTTCCACAAGCGGCTTTAGATTACATCAAACGTATCGAAGAACTAACTGGCGTTCCTGTTGATATCGTATCAACTGGCCCAGACCGTAACGAAACAATTGTTAAAGTTCACCCATTTGGTGCTTAATAGTTGATATCTATGATGAATAATAAAAGCCGGCTTAATTAGCCGGCTTTTTTGTACCTGTTGTGATGATCTTTTGTTCACTGTCTGGCAAGATATTGCCTATAAACGGCAATAATTCCCTAAAGAGATCCGCTAGATTGCCGATAATCTTATCAAGCCTATATAAACGCAGAGCATTGCTTGTGCGTGGATATGGAGTTTTACTGATACGAATAAAAGAGTGCAGGTATGAAGCTACGAATAGTAGCGGCTTCATTAATGTTGGCGCTGAGCTCTCCCTTGAGTCATGCAAATTTGGCTGAGGTTGGGGAGCCTATCCCAATTTATACTGAAGCCGAACTGATCAAATTAATTGAAGATAATCGACATTTAGAGCGAGTAAAAGCTGATAACTGCCAGATCGTGGAAGATATTGTGGCTCGTGCAACTCGAATCAACCTGCCATCATACGAGTTTTTGTATGGTGATATGCTGGCTTGGGGGGTGTGCGTTGAGCAAGATGTTGAACTTGGTCTGTATTATATGGAAAACGCTGCGCATCAAGGGTTACCCGCTGCGCTAGAGCAACTCGGCCGTTATTACTCTCGTGGTACATTAGTACAGCAAGATAAAGAACGTGCGATTCCATATTTACGTGAAGCGGCTTCTATGGGGAACTTGAATGCCCGCATTCATCTCGCTGAACTGTTGTTACGTGATTATGGCAGTCCACTCGATTATGAAGATGCTTATCGCTGGCTGTATAACTCAGCAACGGCAGATAAGCGACAGCACAGCCGTATCTCGGTGTTGCGACAAGGTTTAGAGCTGAGAATGCCGCAAAATATTATCGCCAGAGCCAAGCGCCGTGACGTGTTCTGGTAGATAGATATAAATTCAAAAATTATTGATAACTGCACTCAAATGAAAACAGCCCTTATAGTGAGTATAAGGGCTGTTTTGTTTTACTTATTTAATAAAAAAGTATCAGAGTCTTATTGAACTGTCTCGCCCGACTCAATCACCGTCTTACGTACAATTTCAGTAAATGCTAAAGCTTCTTCACGGATCTTCGTCTCATCAACCGTTAGCATTTCTCTGTCTTTCATGATGACTTTACCTGCAACGATAGAGTGGCGAACATTTGCAGAGTTTGCTGAGTAAACCAGAGCTGAGTAAGGGTTATAGACTGGAACCATATTCGGCGCTTTGGTGTCGATAACAATAATATCGGCCAGTTTGCCAACTTCTAATGAGCCTATTTTGTCTTCCATGTGCAGTGCTTTAGCTGCGCCCATTGTTGCCATATCAATGACTTTAATTGGTGGCATTGCAGCTCGGTCTTTGTTTACGAGCTTATGTACTTTGGCGACTTGGTTAAACTCATCAATGGTACTTAATGTGTTGCCAGACATAGGGCCATCAGTACCTAGACCGATACGAACATCTTGGTCATACATTTTCAGCGCCGGTGATACCCCTTTTGCTGATTTGATGTTGGCACTCATGTTGTGCGCGACACCCATATCCGATTTTTTAACCAGTTCAATATCCGCATCATCGACTAAGATCATGTGAGCGCCGACTAAGTTCTTATTGAGTGCACCGATGCTGTCCATGTAAGCGACAGGTGATAGACCGTCTGAACGCTTGGCAATTTTCTCTTCTTCACGATGTGACTCTGCAAGGTGGATCATTACCGGTACGTCGTGCTCAAGAGATAGTTTTGCTACTTTTTGTAGAATCTCAGTGGTATTGGTATAGGGTGCGTGTGGGGCAAATGCTGGGGTAATACGCGGATGATCTTTGTACTCTTCAATAAAGTTCAGCGCGTATTGGATGCCTTCTTCCGCATTAGCTGCATCGGCTACCGGAAATTTAATCACGGTTTCACCCAGTACGGCACGCATACCGATAGTATCAACGGTTTTTGCTACTTCATCTTCAAAGTAGTACATGTCAGCGTAAGTCGTTACACCACCTTTGACCATTTCAACATTGCCAAGATTTGCACCAATACGCACCATGTCACGAGAAACAAGCTTTGCTTCTAGAGGGAAAATGTAGCGGTGAAGGCGATCTGGCACGTCATCAGCAAGTGAGCGAAATACCGTCATAGAAACATGCGTATGGGTATTAATTAGACCTGGCATGACAATATCACCATCGACATCAAGTGTTTGCTTTGCTTGATATTCCTTCGCTAAAGTAGCATCACCAACAGCGATAATTTTGTTATCTTTTACAACAATTGTGCCATTGTCATAGACCGCTTTATCTTGATTCATGGTTAATACCATCGCGTCAGTGATCATAAGATCAGCTTTTTCGGTGGCAAAAGAAGAAGTTGAAAACAAGCCAAAGCTCGCGATAGCCGTTGCAAGAAGTGTTCGTTTAATTGTCATATAAATACCTTTGGAACAGGTGGGGAGAGTCGCGTTTGATAATAGGCTAATCTGGTATTTCTGCAATCGATTGCCTTGTCAATTTCATCAAGATGAGATCTTAAGCAAAGGATATGAAAGTATATTTAACAAAGTGAAATGTTATGTTTTTTCAAGGCTAATTCCTTCTATTATTAAAGCAAATCTGTAGCTTATCTCCTTAGTCAGATATACTAAGCCGTATACCTTCCTTGCTTAAGCAGGCCTGCCTATGTCAAAACAAACACCAGAAAAAAAGAATGCCGATCCCTTTGCAGATCGTGAATCTCAAAAATATGAAAACCCAGTTCCAAGTCGTGAATTTATTACTGACTTTTTAACCACAGCTAATGTACCAATGAATCGTAATGATCTATTTGAAGCATTAGGTCTGACAGGTGAAGAGCAGTACGAAGGGTTACGCCGCCGGTTACGCGCGATGGAGCGTGATGGTCAATTGATTTTCACTCGTCGCCAGTGTTATGCACTGCCTGAAAAGCTCGAATTGACGAAAGGTTATGTTATTGGGCACAAAGATGGTTTTGGCTGGGTTCGACCTGAAGGTAGCGTAGGAAAAGATAATGATATCTTGCTTCCACACCACCAAATGCGCCACATCATTCATGGCGATTTAGTGCTTATTCAGCCATCAGGAACGGATAAGCGAGGGCGCAAAGAAGGGCGCTTAGTTCGAGTGCTAGAAGAGAGAAAAACGCCACTTGTCGGACGTTTCTTTTTTGAATACGGGCACTCGTTTGTGGTTACCGATGATTCACGAATCAGCCAAGATATTCTGATCCCAAATGAGCATAAAGGCGGCGCTCGAATGGGGAACGTGGTGGTGATTGAGCTGACTGATCGTGGCACTCGTTCGCGAGGCATGATGGGTAAAGTAATTGAAGTTCTTGGTGAAAATATGGCTCCGGGTATGGAAACGCAAATTGCAATCCGTACTCATCAAATTCCAAACGTTTGGCCTGTGGAAGTTGAAAAGCAGGTTGAGAACTTAGGTGAAGAAGTTCCTGAAGAAGCGAAGAAAGGACGTGTTGACCTGCGTGAATTGCCATTAGTAACCATTGATGGTGAAGACGCGCGAGACTTTGATGATGCTGTCTATTGTGAAGCCAAAAAAGGCGGTGGTTGGCGCTTATGGGTAGCGATCGCGGATGTAAGTTATTATGTTCGTACTGATACCGCACTCGACAAAGAAGCGATCAACCGTGGTAACTCAGTCTATTTCCCATCTCAAGTTGTGCCGATGCTACCTGAGGTATTATCAAACGGATTGTGTTCACTCAATCCACAAGTAGACCGTTTATGTATGGTTTGCGAAATGACGATTTCTTCAACCGGTAAGCTTTCCGGCTACAAACATTACGAAGCGGTTATGAACTCTCACGCTCGCCTGACTTACAACAAAGTGGGTGCCATTCTCGATGGGGATGAAGAGCTGCGTGAACGTTATAAGCCTGAAGTGCCACATCTTGAAGAACTGCATAAGATGTACAAGATACTGAAGCAAACTCGTGATGAGCGTGGGGCTATTGAGTTTGAAACGGTTGAAACCAAATTCATCTTCAACGCAGAGCGTAAAATTGATCGTATTGAACCTGTGATTCGAAACGATGCGCATAAGCTTATTGAAGAGTGCATGATTTTAGCGAATATCGCCTCTGCGTCATTGGTTGAGAAAGCGAAAGAAGCGGCACTGTATCGTGTTCATGAATCTCCGGGTGAAGAGCGTCTGGTTGGCTTTAGAGACTTCCTTGGGGAGCTAGGCTTAAACTTGGGTGGTGGATTACAACCTTCTCCAACAGATTATGCACACCTAATGAAACAAATTGGTGAGCGTCAAGATAAAGAGTTGATTCAAACTATGCTGCTTCGCTCAATGAAGCAGGCGGTGTATAACGCTGATAACGCAGGGCACTTTGGTTTAGCTCTCAAACGTTACGCGCACTTTACTTCTCCAATTCGTCGCTACCCAGACTTGTTGTTACACCGTGCAATTAAGTACCTCATTGCCAAGCAAGAAGGAAGAAATACCGATCGCTGGACACCGACGGGTGGTTATCACTATTCATTTGACGATATGGATTTTTACGGTGAACAGTGCTCGATGACAGAGCGCCGAGCCGATGATGCAACACGTGAAGTGAACGATTGGCTAAAATGTGAATACATGCAAGATCATGTCGGTGATGTGCTTGATGGTGTTATTGCTAATGTAACCGGTTTTGGCTTCTTCGTTCGTTTGAGTGAACTGCATATTGATGGCTTGGTTCATATCTCTTCTCTTGCGAATGACTACTACCAATTTGATGCGGTAGGGCAGCGATTAATTGGTGAGAGCTTCGGTAATATCTATCGTCTTGGTGATGCCGTTAAAGTTAAAGTCAAAGCGGTAAATCTGGATGATCGTCAAATTGACTTTGAATTAGTAGAAACTAGTCGTAAGCTACGCGGTGAAGGCAAAACGGCGAAAAAACGCGCGGCAGAAGCTCAAAGAAAAGCGAAGAGTAAAAAACAAGGTGTTAAGAACCGTAAGCCAGGAGCTAAAGCTACTCCGCTTGTTGAACCAACTAAGCGACCTGATAGCCGCAATGAAGGTGAAAGTGCTGAAGGTGGACGTAAAAAAGGTTCTGCGCCTAAAGGGGAACAAAATGATAAACCCCGCAAGAAGAAATCTCGTACAGGCGCGAGTAAAGCTCGTGCCAAGAAAAAACATGAACAAAAGAAATAACGCTGACAAGGTAGACGATGAGTAACGAATTTATTTACGGCATTCACGCCGTGAAAGCGGTATTAGAGAAAGATCCTGCACGCTTCATTGAGGCCTATGTTTTAAAAGGCCGCCAAGATGAGCGTTTGATGCCTTTGCTAAACCAATTGCAGCAATATGGCATTTCAATTCAGCAAATGGGTCGCAAGCCTCTTGACGAGAAATCAAATGGCGCGAACCACCAAGGTATTATTGCGCGTGTTAAAGCCGCAAAACAGCTGAATGAAAATGACTTGGATGCGATTTTGGCAAGCAATGAACAGCCTTTATTGCTTGTGCTTGACGGTGTGACGGATCCTCATAATTTAGGTGCTTGTTTACGTAATGCTGATGCGGCGGGTGTCGCTGCTGTAATCGTACCAAAGGATCGATCTTCACCATTAACGGCGACCGTAAGTAAAGTTGCCTGTGGTGCTGCTGAAACGGTACCTCTTGTTCGTGTGACTAATTTGGCGCGTACGATGAGAGCGCTGCAAGAGCAGGGTGTATGGTTTGTAGGCACGGCTGGAGAAGCGACACATGACGTTTATCAAGCTAAATTAACAGGGCCACTTGCGATTGTTATGGGGGCAGAAGGCGATGGTATGCGCCGTCTAACTCGTGAAACATGTGATGATCTGATTAAGATCCCAATGGCAGGTAGTGTTTCTAGTTTGAATGTCTCTGTAGCGTCTGGTATTTGTTTGTTTGAAGCGGTAAGACAACGCTTGACCCAGTAATGATTTAGTGTGTCTTTAACTGTTTGAATTTATTAACGTTCATCATTATTGGTGGACGTTTTTTTTTCAGGCTAAAAAGAGAGAATATGTGGCTTTATCGGATGGCTAGATGGCAAAAGAAAAACTGTTTCATTATTAGCCAAATACCGCTTGCCAATATCCGGTTCTTTCTATAATATTTGCCGTCCTTAAAACTCGGTCATTTTTCTTTAGTTCCTTGCTTCCCCTGGACGACCGAGCCTTTCGTGGAAGCTAATAATCCGTAAGGAGCAACCAAATGCGTCATTATGAAATCGTATTCATGGTTCACCCTGATCAAAGCGAGCAAGTTGCTGGCATGATCGAACGTTACACTGGTTCAATCACTGAAGCTGGTGGTACTGTCCACCGTCTAGAAGACTGGGGCCGCCGTCAAATGGCTTACCCAATCAACAAACTTCACAAAGCTCACTACGTTCTTATGAACGTTGAAGCTGGTCAAGAAGTGATGGACGAGCTAGAAACTGCTTTCCGTTTTAACGATGCAGTTCTACGTAACATGATCATGCGCACTAAAGGCGCTGTGACTGAGCAATCTATTATGCTTAAGCAAAAAGAAGAGCGTGCAGAGCGTGCTCCTCGTCGTGAAGAGCGTACAGAAGCTAAGCCAGAAGCAAAGCCAGAAGCAGCAGCTGAGTAATTGATTGTATGACCAATCGAATGGAACTCAGCGGCTCTGTCGTTAAAGATCCTATTCGAAGCCTTAGCCCTGCGGGTGTTGCTCATTGCCGATTTTGGCTAGAACATCGCTCAACAGTGTTAGAAGCTAACCTACCGAGACAAGTTTTTTGTCGTATGCCGGTAGTCATTAGTGGGCAAAGGTCGCAAGCATTAACTCAAGAATTAGTTTTAGGTAGTAACATTAAGGTAAGTGGCTTCGTTGCTTATCAAACCGGCCGAAATGGCGTTGGTAAATTAGTGTTGCATGCCGATAACATTACTCAAATTTAAGATCAGGAGATAGCCCATGGCTCGTTTCTTCCGTCGTCGTAAATTCTGCCGTTTTACTGCAGAAGGCGTACAAGAGATTGACTACAAAGACGTAGCAACTCTAAAAAACTACATCACTGAAGCTGGTAAAATTGTACCTAGCCGTATCACTGGTACTAGCGCTAAATATCAGCGTCAACTAGCTCGCGCTATCAAGCGTTCTCGTTACGTTGCTCTTCTACCATACACTGACAAACATCAGTAAATTGGTATTAGTTTAAATTAGTTAAGAGGACTAAGATAATGCAAGTTATTCTACTTGATAAAATCGGTAACCTAGGCAACCTTGGCGACCAAGTAAACGTTAAATCTGGTTACGCTCGTAACTTCCTTATCCCACAGGGTAAAGTAGTTATGGCAACTAAAGCTAACGTTGAAATGTTTGAAACTCGCCGCGCTGAACTAGAAGCTAAAGTTGCTGAGCAACTAGCTGCTTGTCAAGCTCGTGCAGAAAGCGTTAACGCTCTAGAAGCAGTTGTTATTGAATCTAAAGCTGGTGACGAAGGTAAACTATTTGGCTCTATCGGTACTCGTGACATCGCAGACGCTGTAACAGCGGCTGGTGTTGCAATTGCTAAGAGCGAAGTACGTCTTCCTGAAGGCGCTCTACGTAACGTAGGTGAGTTCGAAGTAAGCATCCAACTTCATTCTGAAGTTTTTGCTACTGTGAAACTACAAGTAGTTGCTGCTGCTTAATTTCAGCATCAATCTATAATAAAAACACCAGCTTCGGCTGGTGTTTTTTTATGTCTAAAGAAAATAATTTGCTAGCGGTTGGGAGTGCTTAAAAGACAAATAGTAGGTTGACAGAAAAAATGCTGTCTGACTTATGCAATCCATTCGGCACCTTATCGTGGTATTGTCTAGAGTACGCCAGCTTTAACGCAATATCGTCAGTGATATTGTTAGTCGCACTGATCTCTGTATCCGTTCGAGTATTACTCCTTCCCGTAACCACGGTGATATCACCAGCAAGGTTGAGCGTTTTTAATGGCTGCCAAGCGGCATTGAGATTCCCACGAAAGATGCCTTCTTGGACGATGTCAGGAAATATAATGTCATCATCATCGATCTCATCTAAATTTGGCTCTTGGTAGCGGAAACCAGGACCAACTTCTAACTCTAATTTAAATAAATCGGTATTAGAAAACTGGAAACCAAATCCACTTGAGAGAGTGTAATCTTTAAAGTATGCCGTGTATTTTGAATCAACCCCTTTGAGGCTACCGTACAAGTATGTCTTTGGACTTAACTTATAGTCGCTTTGTAAGCTATAGGTGGATTGGCGCTTATCTTCCTCCCCATCTTTGTAGAGCATGTAATACTTCCATTCGCCATGGGTTCTATGCCTACCTTCGGTATACTCGCCACTTAAACGAGCATTAAGAGATTGTGAATCAGAATTACCTGTATGTGATTGATAGCCAAACTCGACTTCGCTACTAAGAGGGGATGGGATTTCAATGTCGGTAGCCGTGATCTCTTCAGCATAAACCATAGGGGATACGATCAGCCCCGCGCTGAGAAGGATAATTTTTGACACTGAATATCTCTATATTGATGGTCTGAATATGCGTATGGTAAAAGTATCCCATATGTACTAGGTCAGCAAAACGTAAATTTTCCATGAGATAAAAACAAAGTTAATCGAACTAGATTACAAATCATGGTTCTTCGCTATAATGGCGGTCATTATCAAGTTACTGAGCGTAGTCATGGTTGATACCAGAAATCGAAAACCCGTAGATACCCAAGTTGAGGCGATCAAAGTGCCTCCGCATTCATTGGAAGCTGAGCAATCTGTTATAGGTGGATTGTTACTGGACAATGAGCGTTGGGATACCGTGGCAGAAAAAGTCTTAAATAAAGATTTTTATAGTCGACCACACCGCCTGATTTTTGAAGCTGTAAAAGCCATTCTGGATGATAGTAAGCCACTCGATCTGATCACGCTTTCCGAATTCTTGGAGTTAAGAGAACAACTCGATGATGTGGGTGGTTTTGCTTACCTTGCTGACTTGGTAAAAAACACCCCAAGTGCTGCCAATATCAATGCTTATGCCGATATAGTTGCAGAGCGGGCGTTAGTTCGTAACTTGATCGGTGTTGCGAATGAGATTGCGGATGCTGGTTATGATCCTCAAGGTCGTTCATCTGAAGATCTGCTTGATTTGGCTGAGAGTAAAGTTTTTGCGATTGCTGAAGATCGAACCAGTGAAAATGAAGGCCCTCAGAATGTTGATAACATTCTAGAGAAAACGCTAGAAAGAATTGAGATTCTATACAAGACACCTCAAGATGGTGTGACTGGTGTTAATACTGGTTTCAATGATTTGAATAAGAAAACCGCAGGCTTGCAAGGTTCTGATCTTATTATTGTCGCGGCTCGTCCATCGATGGGTAAAACGACCTTTGCGATGAATTTATGTGAAAATGCAGCGATGGACCAAGATAAACCTGTGCTCATTTTCTCTTTAGAGATGCCTGCTGAACAGCTAATGATGCGTATGCTTGCATCTCTTTCTCGTGTCGATCAAACCAAAATTCGTACCGGTCAACTTGATGATGAAGACTGGGCGAGGATCTCATCTACGATGGGTATTCTTATGCAGAAGAAGAATATGTACATCGATGATAGTTCAGGGTTAACACCTACGGAATTGCGTTCACGAGCACGTCGTATTGCGCGTGAATCTGGCGGTTTAAGCATGATTATGGTCGATTACTTGCAGTTGATGCGAGTCCCTGGCATGCAAGATAACCGTACATTAGAAATTTCAGAGATATCACGCTCTCTTAAAGCATTGGCAAAAGAGTTGAATGTGCCTGTTGTTGCGCTTTCTCAGCTTAACCGTTCCCTAGAGCAACGAGCGGATAAACGACCAATTAACTCCGATTTACGTGAATCTGGTGCCATCGAGCAAGATGCCGATTTGATTATGTTTATTTATCGTGATGAGGTTTACCATCCTGATAGTAATTATAAAGGCACTGCCGAGATTATATTAGGTAAACAGCGTAATGGCCCGATTGGTTCAGTGCGATTAACTTTCCAAGGACAATTCTCTCGCTTTGATAATTATGCGGGACCTGCCTTTGATTTCGATGACGAGTAAGAATACGTTATGAGCTATATGAAGGCCGCCACGGCCACCGTCGACTTAGATGCACTGAAGCACAATTTAGAGTTAGTTAAGGCTCAAGCTCCTGATAGTAAGATCATGGCGGTGGTGAAAGCGAATGGATATGGGCATGGGTTACTGCGAGTGGCAAAACACGCTCAAGGGGCGGATGCTTTCGGTGTTGCTCGAATAGAAGAAGCCCTTCAATTAAGAGCGGGTGGCATTGTTAAGCCTATCTTGTTGCTTGAAGGTTTTTACTCTTCTGGTGATCTTCCTATTTTAGTCACTAACAATATTCAGACGGTTGTGCACTGTGAAGAGCAGTTGGTGGCATTAGAAAATGCGGAGCTTGAAACACCAGTTGTCGTCTGGGTTAAAATTGATACGGGCATGCACCGATTAGGCGTTCGTCCTGAAGAGTATCAAGAGTTCATTGAACGTCTGCATGCGTGTAAAAATGTCGCTCAGCCTCTGCGTTATATGAGTCATTTTGGTTGTGCAGATGAATTGGATAAATCGGATACCGCAGAGCAAATTGAACTCTTTCTCTCGTTAACCAATGGCTGCGCTGGTGAGCGTTCCTTAGCGGCATCGGCAGGTTTGTTAGCGTGGGAGCAAAGCCAGTTAGAGTGGGTTCGTCCCGGCATTATTATGTATGGCGTTTCTCCTTTCTCTGATAAGACCGCTGAAGATCTCAATTATCGACCTGTTATGACGTTGAAATCGCACCTTATTGCGGTTCGTGATGTTAAAGCGGGTGAAACCGTGGGTTATGGCGGGACTTGGCGTAGCGAACGCGATACCAAAGTTGGTGTTATTGCAATTGGCTACGGCGATGGTTATCCACGCACGGCACCAAACGGAACACCTGTAATGGTCAATGGAAGACGAGTCCCTATTGCTGGTCGAGTGTCTATGGATATGTTAACCGTTGATCTCGGGCCTGATGCAAAAGATCGCGTTGGTGATGAGGCTATTTTGTGGGGAAGCCAACTTCCTTCTGAAGAGGTCGCGAGCCACATAGGAACCATTGCCTATGAGTTGGTGACAAAACTCACCTCTCGGGTGGAGATGACTTACCTTAGCGATGATGCAGCCTGTAAATGGAAATCAAACAGTTAAGTTCGATTTTTTGATGATTAATGCGCCCTTTTAATTCATCTTATTCTCCTTGAATGGTGGCAATGATACGTCTCGTGCCACCATGATCTCTATGCTCTCCTAATACAATCCCTTGCCATGTACCTAGAGCAAGTTTGCCATTACTTATTGGAATTGTAACACTACTACCAAGTAGTGAAGCTTTGATATGTGCTGGCATATCATCATCTCCCTCATAAGTATGCTGATAGTAAGCCGCTCGTTCTGGAACAAACTTGTTGAAGTGAGATTCCATATCTATTCTTACTGTCGGATCGGCATTTTCATTGAGTGTTAAGCTAGCAGAAGTATGTTGTATAAATAGGTGTAACAAACCAACGGAAAATTCGTTTATTTCTAGTAATTGTTGTTCAATTTCACCAGTGATCAGGTGGAAACCGCGTCTTTTAGGTGTGATTGAAATGTTTTTTTGTTGCCACATATTTCCCTCTTTAATCATTGGTTATGAATATCTACTTGGTAAATTTGTTCAATAACGCTAAGGTTAGCCTGCTTTGTCTGATTATAAACTTTCTATTCAACCTATAGAATCATACGGCATAATAGTTGTTAGGTTGGGTGAAAATAAAAACTAAGACGTTAACGTGACTTATCTCAAAGAGCGCGTAACGACACTAAGACATAATGCACTTTGAAAATAAATTACAAAATCTGACCGCGTTGCTCATTGTTTGTGAACGCGAGCAGGATTAATGCTTTGCTAAAATCGGGGATTCCAAAAGTGCGGTAATTGAACTTCAATTGCTGTGTTAGAGGAATAAAAAACCACTGTAACATCGGGATAGACACCATGTTGAAAAATATCAATCCAACGCAAACTCAAGCTTGGAAAGCTCTAACTGCGCACTTTGAATCAGCGCAAGATATGGACCTTAAGTCTTTATTTGCACAAGATAGCCAACGTTTCGAACAATTTTCTACAAACTTTGGTTCTGATATTCTAGTTGATTACTCGAAAAACTTAATTAACCAAGAAACTTTGAAGCACCTATTTGCCTTGGCCAATGAAACTGAACTTAAAGCGGCAATTGACGCGATGTTCAGTGGTGAAGCGATCAATAAAACTGAAGGTCGTTCTGTTCTGCACACCGCATTACGTAACCGCAGCGATAAGCCAGTAATGGTTAATGGCGAAGATGTTATGCCTGCTATTCATGCAGTGCTAGCTAAGATGGAGCTATTTACGCACCGTATCGTTTCGGGTGAATGGAAAGGTTATACAGGTAAAGCAATTACAGACGTTGTGAATATCGGTATTGGTGGTTCAGATCTTGGCCCTTACATGGTTTCTGAGGCTCTAGCGCCTTATAAAACACGCTTGAACATGCACTTTGTTTCTAACGTTGATGGTACTCATATTGTTGAAACGTTGAAGAAAGTCGATCCAGAAACAACGCTATTCCTGATTGCATCAAAAACCTTTACCACTCAAGAAACAATGACGAATGCACACAGTGCTCGTGATTGGTTCTTGGCGTCTGCGGGTGATCAAGCGCATGTAGCAAAACACTTTGCTGCCTTATCAACGAATGCAACATCAGTCGCTGAGTTTGGTATTGATACAGATAACATGTTCGAATTCTGGGATTGGGTCGGTGGCCGTTACTCTTTATGGTCAGCTATCGGCTTGTCAATTTCACTGTCTGTTGGTTTCGATAACTTTATTGAGCTACTAGAAGGTGCTCATGAAATGGATAATCACTTTGTTGAAACGCCATTTGAAGATAACGTCCCTGTGTTATTGGCATTGATTGGTCTATGGTACAACAACTTCCATGGCGCTGAATCTGAATCAATTCTCCCATACGACCAATATTTACATCGTTTCGCTGCATATTTCCAACAAGGCAATATGGAATCTAACGGTAAGTCGGTTGATCGTAACGGTGATGTTGTTGAATATCAAACAGGTCCAATTATTTGGGGCGAACCTGGAACAAATGGTCAACATGCTTTCTACCAATTGATCCACCAAGGGACTAAATTGATCCCTTGTGACTTCATTGCTCCTGCATTAAGCCACAATCCTGCTGGTGATCATCATCAAAAACTGATGTCGAACTTCTTTGCTCAAACTGAAGCGCTTGCATTCGGTAAGACAAAAGAGACGGTTGAAGCTGAGTTTGCCGCTGCAGGTAAAACAGCAGAAGAGATGAAAGACTTAGTACCATTTAAAGTTTTTGAAGGTAACCGCCCAACTAACTCTATCTTGGTTAAGCAAATTACACCAAAAACACTAGGCAATCTAATTGCGATGTACGAACATAAAATCTTCGTACAAGGTGTTATTTGGAACATCTTTAGCTTCGACCAATGGGGTGTTGAACTTGGTAAGCAGCTAGCAAACCAAATTCTACCTGAGCTAGAAAGTGAAGCTGCCGTAGATTCTCATGACAGTTCAACTAATGGTTTGATTAATGCGTTTAAAGCATTTAAAGCATAAGTAGATTGTTACTAAAAGGAGGTCAGTAGAGATACTGGCCTTTTTTATTGACTGTTGTTTGTTTATAACAGCCAACAAAAAAGGTTGATACAAAAGCATCAACCTTTTCTACACTTATCATTATTTCCCGCTATTCGAAGCAGATTTCAATGAAAGCATTTCCCCATTGTGAGGTAAATGGCATGATGATGATTGCGCCTTCGCACTTATGACGAATAGTGTGGCCTTTTCCTGATACAACAACAGGTGTTGCCATATCAAAATCAAATCCACTTTCAGCAAGAATACGTTTTGCACCACCAGTAACCATATTGGTGATCTCACCAACCATATCAGTCACTTCTTCATTTAGGCCGTTGGGTCTTTCACCAAGCATATTCTGCATTATTTCTAATGCTAAACCTTCATCAAAAGTAATCGACATAGAACCGCGAGTTGTCGTACCGATCATACCAATAAGACCAGAAACATCACCTCTGGCTATTTCGTCCTTTTTTACTCTTGGTTTTTGCGGCTTCAATTCTAATGAAGCCATAGTTTTTAGGACATTCATCAATGAAGCTAAAAACGGATTTACAAATTCAGCGCGCATAACGTTCTTCTATTATCTTATTCTGTCATTCTGGAGGAACAAGGTTGGCAAACACCATGAGATTCAATGACATGATTAGTGAGTTGGAAACCGTGTTTCTCTGCATTTTTTGCCAATAAGGCGGTCATAGTATCATCTTGTAGTTCTTTTACCGTGCCACATTTATCACAAATTAATAATTGGGAGAAATGTTTGTGTGCATTGCATGAACAGCAAGAAATAAAACTATTGGTTGATTCAACTCTATGAATGAATCCTTGTTCCAATAAAAAATCTAAAGCTCGATAAACAGTTGGAGGTTTTGCTTGAGGTTCGCTTTGTTTTAGCTGTTCTAATAAATCATAAGCACTTGATGCTTTTTTATTAGAACAGATAAGTTCAAACACTCTTTTCCTCTGCGGAGTCAGTCGTACACCCCTAACTGTGCATATATCTTGTATTTGTTCTATTAATGTCAGGTCCAAAATTTTCACCATAACAATTGGACTTGCTTAATAATAAACTATTTTTCAACGAATATCGTTGAGAAACCAATAATTTTATTACCAGAGCCCGCAGTTTGTCTAATAAATAGCATGAAGATAATGCTATACACGGTATCTTATCTACGAGGAAAGCGATAGTGAAGAAGATATTCTAGAACTAGAAAGGCGTAACGATTACAATAGCCGACTTTGCTTTTTGCCGTGCTTAGCGACAAAGAATACTTTACTGTAAATTAGGATGTTTGACTCATGACTCATGCATGTAGGCTATCTGTCGCTCCAATGCTCGATTGGACTGACCGTCATTGCCGTTACTTTCACCGTTTATTATCACAACAAACATTACTCTACACAGAAATGGTAACGACTGGCGCGATTATCCATGGTAAAGGTGATTTTCTAGCATACAGCGAACAAGAGCATCCAATCGCGTTACAGCTAGGTGGTTCAAATGCGACAGATTTGGCCGCTTGTGCGAAATTAGCTCAAGAACGCGGCTATGACGAAGTGAGCTTAAACGTTGGTTGTCCTTCAGACCGAGTACAAAATGGACGTTTTGGCGCATGTTTGATGGCAGAACCTCAGTTAGTGGCTGACTGCGTCGCGGCAATGAAGGATGTGGTTGATATTCCAGTAACGGTGAAGACTCGAATTGGTATTGATGACCATGACTCTTATGAGTTTTTAACGGATTTCATCTCGACTGTCTCAGAGAAGGGGGGCTGTGAACAATTTACGATTCATGCGAGAAAAGCGTGGCTGAGTGGGTTGAGCCCAAAAGAGAACCGTGAGATCCCACCTCTTGATTACGAACGTGCCTATCAACTAAAAAGAGATTTCCCGCATTTGGTACTTGCCCTTAATGGTGGAATTAAGACGTTAGAAGAATCGAAAGAGCATTTACAACATTTAGATGGTGTCATGATTGGGCGAGAAGCGTATCAAAGCCCTTATATTTTGGCGGAAGTAGATCAGCAGATCTTTGGTTTAGATCAACCTGTGAAAAAGCGAACTCAGGTGGTAGAAGAAATGCTCCCATATATTGAAAAAGAGTTGGCCGCAGGTGCTAGCCTTGGCCATATTACTCGTCATATGTTGGGGCTATTCCAAAGTATGCCGGGAGCAAGACAGTGGCGCCGCTATATCAGTGAAAACGCACATAAAAAAGGTTCTGGAATTGAGGTTGTAGAAGCCGCTCTTGCCAAAATACCTAAAGAGCTCAATGTGTAGATGCAGAGTGAACTGTAATTGTGTAATTTTTACCAACTAACGTGGTAAATTTGACCATTTTTTATTTTAAAAGCCAGAGTGATTGTTACTCTGGCTTTTATCTATCTGATATATAAGCTTTTATTGCAAGCTCAATCTTGGTATGAATACTGCTCTAGTTAACTCATAAACCATGAGGAACTGACTATGTTTGAACTAATTTTTATTTTGGTATTTATATCGACACTTCTAGTGACTGGGCTCACCATGATGACAGTCTTTGCTGCAACTGCGGTCGCTTTTGTTGTGATGACATTATTGGGGATGATAGGGGTTGTCTTTAAATTACTTCCTTGGATCATTGTTATTGTCCTTGGAGTGTGGTTTTTCAAAAATTATGTCTATAGTTCACGTTAAATTTGGGTGAGGTTTCCGGTTAAGGCATTTTCTGTCTAAAGGTTATGTTATTATTCATCGATTAAGACTGATATAACCACATAGCGAAAAGATTGGGAGCTATACCGGATGAATAAATCAACCTTTACTATATTAACTGGCTTAACCTTGGCTTTGGGAAGTGCATCGGCTCTTGCTGATGATGCTTTTTACTCAGCTAAAGTCGGTGCTGACATGTGGTGGGGAAATACAGAAGCGAATGAAGTGACAAGAGATGATTCAACCTCGGCTTCTCTTTACTTTGCTTTTGAACATAAATTGCCAATGATTCCCAATGCAAGTATTCGCTATACAACGATAGATGCAGATTATGTGGCATTTGATAAATATGACTACACCTTGTACTACAGTTTGATGGAGCATGACTTATTACACTTTGATGCGGGTATGACATTTACACAGTATTCGAACAGTCATTATGTCAATGGCGCACCTGCTGCCAATACCGAAAAATTCGATGAATTTACGTGGAGTTGGTATGCCCAAGGTGAAATCAACGTTCCTAAGACAGAGTTGAGCATTATTGGTCAAATGGAGTTTGGTGATAGCAGTGGCATCAAAAGTGCTGACATTATGGCCGGAGTCCAATATCGAATTCCTCTAGAAGCCGCGGATATTGCGCTCAGAGGTGGCTATCGAGTTATTGACTTAGAATCTGATGTTTTTGCCTCTGATCTGGGTAAGTCGTTTATCTTGGTTGATGGGTGGTTCTTAGGTGGCGCTGTCGAATTTTAATCTTATGGATGGCTGATAACACTTACATTTCAAGGAACGTCGCTTTTATGCGGCGTTTTTTATATCTGCCATTTAGATAAATCTTAATTTTTTTAGCACTATTCTCAGTTTGAGCCATTCTTAATAGATGTGTATTGCTCTATTTTGAGAGGAGAGTGCCATGACGGTAACGGAGCTTAGATATCTGTATCGGGATAATAAGTTGGTGGAAGCGATAATCGAACCTTCAGCGGAAGAAGGGACTTGGGTTGTTGAATTTCGTCATGCAAAAGGTGGTTTTGTTTTACTCACGGATTCTCATGGTGAGGAGTGCCATTATGAAAATCTGGATTTAGCGTCGAAATCAGCTATGGCTGTGGGTTTTCAGCAAGTCCGTATTGAGCCTAAATAATAGCTTAACTATCGGCTTCTTAATTCTAAAAGTTATAAAACATGCCTATCTATTCTTTCTTGTTATTAAAAGGAGTGGTTAATCTATCGTCACGCAATGAATAGGGATGTCGTGACTATGTCGTCTAACGAGAACGTATTGTTAAAGGGACTTTCCACTTTAGCAGCACCATTAAATGATCAACAAATAGGTCAGCTTCAACAAGCTACTTCCAATCTTTCACCACAACAACTTGCATGGGTAAGTGGGTATTTTTGGGGAGTCAGCCAAGACCAATCATCAGAATCTACTTCTAATACTCAACCTCTTGGTGTTGCATCAAAGCCTGAGGGAAAGCTCACTATTATTTATGCGTCTCAAACTGGGAATGCAAAAGGTGTAGCAGAAGCGTTAGCTCAAGAGGCTAAAACGTTTGGTATTACTGCCACTCTTTTTGATGCCAGTGACTATAAAGCTAAGAGTTTAGCGAAAGAGACGCATGTCATCATCGTTGCTTCCACCAACGGTGAAGGTGAGGCTCCGGATAATGCCATTGAGTTGCACGAATATTTACAATCGAAGAAAGCGCCTAAGTTACCGAATTTAAAGTACGGTGTGATTGGTCTAGGAGATTCGAGTTATGAATTTTTCTGCCAAACAGGCAAAGACTTTGATGCTTTTCTTTCAAAACAAGGTGCCACTCCTTTTATTGAACGGATTGACTGCGATGTCGACTATGAAAACGCTGTGCAGCAATGGCGAAAAGAAGCGCTGGATTACGTTAAAGATGCTTTATCCGTTAATGATGCCGATGTCGTACAGTTACCGGTTACGCCTGCTGTTTCTCATAGTCAGTACACTAAGCAAAACCCGTATACCGCGACACTATTGACGAGTCAAAAAATTACAGGCCGTGATTCTGGTAAAGATGTTCGCCACATTGAAATCGATCTTGAAGACTCTGGCCTGACTTATCAAGCGGGTGATGCTCTTGGTGTTTGGTTTGAAAATAGTGCAGAACTTGTCGATGAAATCCTAAGCCGAGTAGGTTTGTCAGGGGTTGAAAGTATCGAGGTGGATGGAGATAGCTTATCAATCCGCAGTGCTTTAATAGCTAAGTACGAAATTACGTCAGCTAATCCACAATTTGTGACCAAATATGCTGAGCTTTCTGGAAGCAAAAAATTGCAGAAGCTGGTGGAAGATAAAGACAAGTTACGCGAGTACGCAGCAAGTACTCAAGTGATTGATGTTCTTAGTGAAAAGAAAACCAAACTATCGGCTGCTCAACTCAGTGATATTTTGCGCCGTTTGACTCCACGTCTTTATTCCATAGCATCAAGCCAGTCTGAAGTAGAAGAAGAGGTTCATCTTACTGTAGGTGTTGTTGAATATCTCAAAGGTGATGATTCTCGTTTTGGTGGTGCTTCTAGCTTTCTTTCTCACCGATTAGAAGAAGGCGATGAAGTTAAAGTCTTTATCGAAAATAATAATAACTTCAAACTACCTCAAGATGACTCCGCTCCTATCATCATGATTGGGCCGGGTACTGGCATTGCTCCTTTCCGTAGCTTTATTCAAGAAAGAGATAACAGAGAAGCGGAAGGTAAGAATTGGCTTTTCTTTGGAGATCGAACTTTTACGCAAGATTTCTTATATCAGGTGGAATGGCAGAAGTATTTGAAGTCTGGAATATTGACGCAACTCGACGTGGCGTTCAGTCGTGATCAGCATGAAAAAGTGTACGTTCAACATCGTATTCTTGAGCAAGCAGAGCAAGTTTGGCAATGGCTAAGCGATGGGGCTTATCTATATGTATGCGGCGATGCTAACCGAATGGCTAAAGATGTTCATGACGCTTTAATTGTTGTCGCGCAACAGCAAGGAAATCTTAGCCGGGAACAAGCAGAAGAGTATGTAAGTGATTTACGCAAGGCAAAACGTTATCAAAGGGATGTGTATTAATGAGTGCGAAGAATGAAACAAGTAACCAGTCAGTCTTAGGCCAAGTTCTTGGGCCACTCGCTGATAACGAGCGCTTGAAGCGAGAGAGTCAGTTCTTACGAGGAACCATTGAGCATGATTTGAAGGATAGAGTTACGGGTGGTTTTACGTCCGATAATTTTCAGTTGATCCGCTTTCATGGTATGTACCAGCAAGATGATCGAGATATCCGAGCGGAACGAGCAAAGCAAAAGTTAGAGCCTTTGCATAATGTGATGCTGAGAGCTCGTATGCCTGGAGGGATTATTACTCCGAAGCAGTGGCTTGCTATTGATAAATTTGCAGATGAGCATACATCATATGGAAGCTTACGATTAACAACGCGTCAAACTTTCCAATTTCATGGGGTTTTAAAACCAAACATTAAACTGATGCACCAAACTCTCAACAGCATCGGTATTGATTCAATTGCGACGGCGGGCGATGTAAACCGAAACGTATTGTGCACGACAAATCCGATAGAGTCGGAATTACATCAAGAGGCTTATGAGTGGGCGAAAAAAATCAGTGAGCACTTACTCCCGAAAACACGTGCTTATGCTGAAATTTGGTTAGACGGCGAGAAGCTTGAAACAACAGACGAAGAACCTATTTTAGGTAGCAACTATTTGCCGCGTAAATTTAAGACCACAGTTGTGATCCCGCCACAGAATGATGTAGATGTTCACGCTAATGATCTTAACTTTGTTGCGATTGCAGATGAAGGAAAGCTCGTTGGGTTTAATGTGTTAGTTGGTGGTGGGTTAGCGATGACGCATGGTGATACGTCTACCTATCCACGTAAAGCGGATGATTTCGGCTTCATACCTCTAGAGAAAACGTTAGATGTTGCAGCCGCGGTAGTCACCACGCAACGAGATTGGGGAAACCGCTCAAATCGTAAAAATGCAAAGACGAAGTACACATTAGATAGAGTCGGCATTGATGTATTTAAAGCTGAAGTGGAAAAGAGAGCCGATATTCAGTTTGAGCAAAGTCGCGCGTATGAATTTACAGAGCGTGGTGATCGCATCGGTTGGGTAAAAGGTATTGATGAGAAATATCATTTAGCTCTGTTTATTGAAAATGGTCGATTACTGGATTTTCCGGGAAAACCTTTAAAAAGCGGAGTGGCCGAAATAGCGAAGATTCACCAAGGTGATTTCCGCATGACCGCAAATCAAAATCTTATTGTTGCAGGGGTTCCTGTGGAACAAAAAGAGGAGATAGACGCTATCGCTCGTAAGTATGGCCTGATTGATGATGGTACTTCTGAGCAACGTAAAAACTCAATGGCATGCGTAGCATTTCCAACCTGCCCGTTAGCAATGGCTGAAGCTGAACGTTTTCTTCCTCAATTTGTTACTGATGTTGAAGGCATCCTTAAAAAGCATGGATTACCAGAGGATGAAAATATCATTCTTCGCGTCACGGGGTGTCCGAATGGTTGTGGTCGCGCAATGTTGGCCGAAATCGGTCTAGTAGGTAAGGCTCCTAATCGTTATAACTTACACCTTGGTGGTAATAAAGCGGGGACGCGAGTTCCGAAAATGTACAAAGAAAATATCACAGATGCTCAGATTCTAGAGGAAATCGATCTGCTGGTGGGCCGCTGGGAAAAAGAGAGACATGAGAACGAAGCTTTCGGTGATTTCACCATTCGCAGCGGGATCATAGCCGAAGTGAAAGTGTCTAAGAGGGATTTTTATGATTGATTCTATTGCGCATCCATTAACGTTGGCTGAATTCATTCCTCTGACTAAAGTGGAACAAACACTTCGTCTTGGTGAAATTAATGGTGAGTTAGAAAAATTAACTGCTCAAGAAAGGATTGTATGGGCGCTTGAAAATTTAGAAGGCATTCATATTGTCAGCTCAAGTTTTGGTATCCAAGCTGCTGTGATGCTTCACCTTGCAACACAGGCTAAGCCAGATATTCCTGTGGTCTTAACTGATACGGGTTATTTGTTCCCTGAAACATACCGCTTTATTGATGAGTTAAGTGAAAAGTTAACTCTTAATTTAAATATCTATCGAGCACATGAGAGTCCTAACTGGCAAGAAGCAAAATATGGTCAACTGTGGGATCAAGGTATAGACGGCTTAGAGAAGTATAATAAGTTGAATAAAGTTGAACCTATGCGCCGTGCTTTAGATGAACTGGAAGTTAGCACTTGGTTTTCAGGCTTGAGAAGAGAGCAGTCTAGCTCAAGAGCAAATCTTCCCATCTTGTCTGTTCAAAATGGCGTGTTTAAATTTCTGCCAGTGATTGATTGGACTAATAAAGATGTGCACCACTATTTGCAAGAGAATCAGCTTAGCTACCATCCTTTGCGAGATGAGGGGTATTTATCCGTTGGAGATACGCATACATCTAAAAGGTGGGAACCAGGAATGAGTGAGGAAGAGACTCGATTTTTCGGATTAAAAAGAGAATGTGGCCTTCATGACGATAATTCAGAGCAAAATGGCTCTGGCATTTAACTAGCTGTCATATTCACGAGTAAATAAAGTCGGATTTCCGGCTTTATTTATATCTGTAGCGCTGCAAAAAAGAACAACTCTGTGGGTAACTTGTGTTTTAGTGGGTACAAATAAGTATAAATAACACGTTGAGTGAAAATGAAACGCTTAAGCTCTGTTTTTACATTTTTTATGAAAAAGAGCTTGCCAATGTGATCGTTATCTCTATAATGCGACCTCACTGACACGGCAGAGCCCACAAGGGTTCAAGCGCAATGTCAGTTAGGCTTCTAGCTTAAAAAGATAATTTGAAAAAGTGTTTGACACTCTCGTTTATCTCGCTAGAATAGCCCACCTCTTCAAAGGAAGCTTAGCGACTTAGAAGAGAAGCTCTTTAACAATTTAGACCTATCAATCTGTGTGGGCACTCGTTGATGATAATCACTAGTTTCGTACTGTTTGTTTTCGCTTTTTAAAGCGAAAG